>CAYGOJ010000109.1:0-1752 GCA_964351545.1 uncultured Acidimicrobium sp. | reverse complement strand
ATGAGCACCCACTAGACGGTTGGGGAGTCGTCGAAAAGGCAGTCGAGTTGGCTCGCCTTGGCGAAGACTTCGCCCTCGCCACTGTTGTGTGGCGCAAGCGACCATCGTCTGGGCAACATGGCTCGCGAGCAATCGTGACCGCATCCGGCGAACTTCATGGCTGGATCGGTGGAGCATGCGCCGAGCCTGTGCTTATCCGTGAAGCCATACGCGCCCTTGCCGACCGCCAGCCACGACTGTTGCTGCTCGGAATGTCGGACGACGCCGACGAAGTTCCAGAGGGGATGACTCACATCGCTATCTCATGTCAGAGCGAAGGAGCCTTGCAGATCTATATTGAGCCTGTGCAAAGTGCGCCACATCTCGTAGTCGTTGGTCGTTCACCTATGGCCCTGACACTGTGCCAGTTGGCAAAGGATCTTGATTGGCGAGCGGAATTGATCGATGGATCGGAATTCTCAACCGCTGACATTGATGCGCAGGCCATCGTCGTGGTTGCAACGCAAGGTCACGGCGACGAAGGTGTGATCGAACAGGCGATAGCAGGTAATCCCGCGTACTTGGGGTTGGTTGCCTCGAAGCGTCGCGGTGAGGCAGTCCTCGGTTACCTCGCCGATCGAGGTGTACCGCAAAGAGCACTCGATCTAGTTCGGGTGCCGGCGGGAATCGACCTTGGACATACGACGCATCGCGAGGTGGCGGTTTCAGTGTTGGCCGAACTTGTGCAGATGCGTGCTGAAGGTGCGTTTGCTCCCGAACATAAATCCACATTGGTTGCACATTCAACCGCCAATGAACCCGCTACGGCCATTGATCCGGTGTGCGGAATGACCGTTGCCGCTGACCGGACCAGTCGTCCATATGAATACAACGGCGCGACGTATTTCTTTTGTTGTGTCGGATGCCACGATTCGTTTGCCAAGGATCCGGTTGCCCAACTTTCGAAGGAGGCGAAGTGTTAATCAAAAGCGACTTTGAAGTTTCGGAGCCAATCGAAAGTGTGTGGCGGTTCTTTGAAGACATCCCCCAAGTAGCAACCTGCCTCCCGGGCGCCGAACTTAGCGAAAATGTAGGTGATGATAAATACCTTGGCAAGGTCGCCATTAAGATGGGGCCGATCAAGTTGCAGTTTGCTGGATCTGCCCAGATCAAAGAGCGCAATGATGCGGCCAAGCGAATTGTCGTTGATGCCGCCGGAGCGGACGAAAAGGGTCGCGGTCAGGCCTCGATGCTGCTTACAGCCGTCTTAACACCCAAATCGGGCGGAACGAATGTCGACGTATCAATGGATCTGCAGATATCCGGTGCAGCGGCGCAATATGGCCGCGGTCTCATTTCTGATGTGACGAAGGTGTTGCTGGGCGACTTTGGCACGAATTTACAGAACCGATTAGGCGCCAAAGCGCGAGGACTCTCACCGGACCAAGTCGCTGCTGTTCGGCCAGCAAGTGGCTTGGCAATTGGTATTCGCGCCGCTCGGATGGCGTTGAAGAGAGTCTTTAGTCGCTTCTTCCTGCCCTATCAACCGACGACAAACTGACAAGGAGCCTTCATGACACTGTGGTGGATTGGCAATTTTGTTTTACTAGTCGCGGTAGTTCCCATTTTCGTCGCGTTGCTAAACCGAGTGCTCGCCGCCCTCGAACGCATTCGGGCGGCCTCTGCCGACATCCTCGTTGGTGGAGTTGCGCTCGTTAGTGAGGTCAACGACGTCCCACAACTTTTGGCAACCACCGACGCGACTATCCACGA
>CAYGOJ010000108.1:0-2159 GCA_964351545.1 uncultured Acidimicrobium sp. | reverse complement strand
CCATGTGAGATACGTGATTGGGTCGTGGTTGAACACCACGGGACCGATTATTGGAATGTCGGACAACGCGCCAAAGTCGATTGGCTCGATGCGTACAGGGCGCGGCTTGCCCTCCACCGATTTGCCGATGAATTGAGACAGACCCGTGCCAAAGATGACTAATGCAAGACCGGAGACGATCTGATTGGATCTCAACGTAATGGTCAGCACCGCATGAACAGTTGCCATCGCCATCCCGACTAAGACTGCGAGAAACAATGCAAGCCAAATATTGTGCGTGCCGTCACCAACGAGAAACGCTGTGACCGCGCCCATCAGAAGCATGCCTTCAATTCCAAGATTGATGACTCCCGATCGTTCGGTGATGATCGCTCCGAGCGAGGCCAGGATCAACGTTGTGGCGATGCTTATTCCATCGGCAAATGTGAGCACCCATACGTTTGAGTTCATGCGTCGGCCTCGGTTGTAAACACGACGGGTTGGATTCGCCGAATTTGAATTCGGTTACGGCGAAATATTTCCCCGCCAAGAGCGAACAACAACACAGATCCCTGTAACACGACGGCGATCGCAATCGGAACCGGATTACTCGAAATTTGAAGTGCGGCTCCACCAACGCGTAAACCCGCGAACAGTATGGCTGTGATCACCACTGCGACGAAGTTGTACCTGGCGAGGGACGCCACGACGATTCCGGCGTACCCCAATCCGATTTGTAAGATGCCGGGATCCACTTTTCCCGCCGGCCCAACTACGTACATCGCGCCACCAAGACCGGCGAGTGCACCAGAAATGAGAAGTACGGAAATTGTTAGCCGAGTTGCGTTCATTCCCGCATATCTCGCGGTGTTTGGCGAATCTGCATACACAGATGTTTCGTAGCCGTAGTTCGAATTGCGAATAAACCACCACAACAAAATTGCCAGTAATGCAGCGATGATCAGTGTTGGATACGTATTCGTCGTGCCAAAATTTCCAAGCCTGGCATTGGCCGAGACCGCCCTACCTTGTGGAAACGATGTTGAAGGATCGCGAAAGAATCCTCGACTGCCAAAAATGAAATAGTTGACGAGATTGAGTGCCACGTAGTTGAGAAGTAATGTGCTGACAATTTCACTCGTTCCCAACTTGGCCCGAAGAACGGCGGGGACGAGCACCCATAGACCACCGGTCAACGCCCCAATTGCGAGCACTACTGGCACCGCGACGAGTTTTGGCAGATGATCTGCCAAGGCAATACCGGCCCATGCGCCGCCGATCATGCCCAAATACATTTGGCCCTCTTCGCCAATGTTGAATAGGTTCATCCGAAAGGCGAAGGCCGCCGCAAGGCCGGTGCAGATGAGCGGTGTTGCCAGTCCAAGAGTGTCGGTGATGCCATAGAACGTGGTGTAGCCGCTACTCAACAGTTTTGAATACGTGTGGATTGGTGAATGCCCATTGAGCATCAAGAAAATCCCGCCAACGCTGAGCGCCAGGAAGACCGACGCGAGCGGCACCGCCACTACGAGCCACCTAGGAGAATTGAGGCGGGGCTCGAGTTCGATACGCGTTCGACCGATGATCACGACAGTCCCGCCATCGCATGGCCTACCGCTTCTACATCAACGCTTGTGCCGTTGACCTCATGGACGACTTCGCCTCGGTAGAGCACCAAAATGCGATCGGCCAAAGTAAGCACTTCGTCCAAATCTTCACTAATCAGCAACACGGCCTTGCCTGCCGAGCGTGCCTCATCAAGAAGTTTGTGCACGGTCTCGACCGCTCCAACATCTAATCCGCGAGTCGGCGAACAGACCACGATGATCCGCGACTGGTCGCCTTTCGAAAATATTTCACGGGCCAGCAACACCTTTTGGGCGTTGCCGCCGGATAGTTTCCGCGTTTGGGTGAGCGCACTCGGAGTCTTGATTTCCAGTTGGGTGATGAAGACTTCCGCCTCCACCTGGGCGGCGCGACGATTGACAAAGAATCCCCTCGTACGGGTAAGAACAAGATTGTCGACAATGGTTAGCGACGGTGCCAGCCCGGTACCAAGGCGATCTTCTGGAACATAGGCCAACCCCTCTGCGCGAACCTGACGGGCACCTATCCCATTGATCGACACCCCTCGAATGGCTACTGATCCCGACGATGGCACTTGCAAACCCGTCACCAAT
>CAYGOJ010000107.1:0-2327 GCA_964351545.1 uncultured Acidimicrobium sp. | reverse complement strand
GCCGCCACCTCGTGCTTATCGATCATCGATTCTTTGTCGCCGGTCCAATCGGTCTGCAACAATGCGGCTTTAACTACTCGACCCATAACAACATCTCCTCGAGAAATAGGCACTGACTTGCGAGACATCCAAGACTAATTGCCCGGCTCGCCGAAGTCAGAGCCCCAGCCACATCAGGTCTAAAATGCCGCCGTCGCACACTACGCTCGGTTGCCGTGACAATGAATGTGCTTCTCATCACGCTCGACCAGTTTCGAGCGGATTGCCTGTCAATTGCCGGGCATCCGATAGTCAAGACTCCACACCTAGATCGACTGGCGCGCAATGGTGTGAGATTCGCCAAGCACTACAGCCAATGCGCGCCCTGCTCTCCCGGACGCGCGAGCCTGTACACCGGCATGTACCAGATGAATCACCGAGTCGTCGCCAATGGCACCCCCCTCGATCGACGCTTCGACAATGTCGCCTTGCTCGCTCGTCGAGCCGGATACGCGCCAACTCTGTTTGGCTATACCGATCAGGCGGCCGATCCACGCGACACAAATAGCTCGACCGATCCTCGACTATTCACATACGAGGGAGTCCTGCCGGGCTTCGACTGTGAACTGTCTATTCCAGAGCCATTTGAATTGTGGATCAATCATCTTCGTGCGAACGGATTTGATGTTCCCATGAATTCGTTTCAGTCGCTAAACACCGAACCGGATCGACCAGAAGAGTTCAGTATCGGTGCATTTGTCGCCGACCATGTCAATTCCTGGCTTCGAAAACAGGACGGGCCATGGTTTGCCCATGCGAGTTTTCTACGACCACACCCTCCATATGCGGCCGCCGGTAAATGGAGCAAGGAGTACGACCCAGCCGATGTGCCAATGCCCATCGAACCTTCGGCGAATCGACATTCGCTGCACGAGGCGGCGCTCCATATGTCTCAATCCGCTGCGCCAAAGGATGAGGCCGGCAAGCGTCGCATGCGGGCGCAATATTACGGAATGGTCAGCGAAGTTGATTCGCAAGTCGGTCGCGTACTCGACACGCTCACCGAACTAGGGATGTGGGATAACACCATGATTATCGTCACCGCCGACCATGCCGATCAACTTGGCGACCATGGTCTGCGCGAAAAACTCGGATATTTTGAACAGAGTTACCACATCCTTGGCATCGTTCGGGATCCCCGAAATTCCCAAAGTCATGGTTCGACCATCGGCGAATTCACCGAAAATGTGGACATCGTTCCTACAGTTGCCGATGCCATTGGTCAACCCGTGCCATTGCAATGCGACGGATTGCCACTGACAACATTCCTAGAGGGGAGTCACCCCGAACAGTGGAGAAAGGCGGCATCGTACGAATTCGATTGGCGGCAGATTTTCATCACCAAGGAGGGTCACGCTTGGCCGTCGGATCGAAGGCTGGAACGACAGAATCTCGCCGTTCGGCGATCGCACGACGCGGCCTATGTTCAATTTGGTGACGGCACCTGGCTGGCATTTGACCTGGCCGCGGACCCGACATGGCGCACGACCATGGACGATCCGGCGCGAGTCTTGCCGTTGGCCCAAGACATGTTGACATGGCGTTCGCAAAACACGGAGAGAACACTTACCGGATTTCTTGTTCAAGATGGTGGCATGGGTCACTGGCCCGCCGGAGTTCCGTGGAAGGAATAAGGGGTTTGTCTAGTCTGATAAAACCCGTCTGACGGGTAAACCCTTTCGAAAGGCATTTCGTGCTCGCCCGCATCGCTCGTTTTTGTGTTCGTCGTCGTCGGCTGGTTGTGTTTGGAATTTGGATTCCAATAATTATTGCCACGGGAATTTTGTCCAGCGCACTTGGTTCAAACTTCTCCACAGAATTCTCACTGCCAGCTAGCGAGTCAAACGATGTCCGTATCCTGCTGGAAGCTAATGCACCCGACCGTGCAGGCTTCACCGGTCAAATTGTCTTCAGCGCTGCACAAGGTGTCGACGACCCGGAAGTGAAGTCTGCAATGACCTCCCTGTTTGGCCAGATTGCACGTCTCGAGGGTGTCGGCGTCGCCAGTCCCTATGACCAGCCGAGGCAAATAAATGCGACCGGCACCACGGCATTTGCCCAACTTGATATCAGCGACAGATCCCAAGAATTGGTGCAAGACGTTGCCCGAGAAATTCAAGATCTGGGGGAACAATCCACGGTAGACGGCATGACACTCGAATACGGCGGATATATCTTTGAGGTTTTCGAACTTCCGCAAAGCGAAGCGTTCGGATTGTTCGCCGCAATCATTATTTTGGTACTCGCCTTTGGATCGGTGTTGGCGATGGGGCTTCCGGTTGGCACCG
>CAYGOJ010000106.1:0-2744 GCA_964351545.1 uncultured Acidimicrobium sp. | reverse complement strand
GTTTATGTGTTGAAGAAGGAAGAAGGCGGCCGTCACAAGCCATTCTTCAACAATTATCGACCACAGTTCTTCTTCCGTACAACCGATGTCACCGGTACCGTCGAACTGCCAAAGGGTACCGAAATGGTTATGCCTGGAGACAACGTGATGATGACCGTCGAACTGGGCAAGCCAATTGCCATGGTTGAAGGTCTACGATTCGCCATCCGCGAAGGTGGACGAACCGTTGGTGCCGGACGAGTCGTCAAGATCCTCAAGTAACGAATTGACCGACCGCGCTTCATGGCATCAAGCATCCGCATTCGTCTCAAGGCGTTTGATCATCGAATCATCGATGACTCGTCGAAAAAGATTGTCGAGACGGTTGCGCGCACCAACGCCACGGTGCGTGGACCGATTCCGCTGCCCACAGACAAACATCGCTACACAGTGATACGCGGACCTCACGTCGACAAAGACTCGCGCGAGCATTTTGAGATGCGCATTCACAAGCGACTGATTGACATTATCGAACCGAACGCCAAGACAATTGACAGCCTGCAGCGAATCGAATTGCCGGCCGGCGTGGATATTGAGATCAAGCTACAAAACAGTTAGTTTTGTTTGCGCTCGTGCAGGATGCACTGCATCAGCGCCACGCTGAGCCAACGGCCAAATTTGCGGCCGACCTCGCGTTCTATTCCCACCAGGGTGAAACCGCAGGCTTCGTGCACGGCCCGTGACCCGACACCAGAAGCGCCGATTCGGGCCATCACGGAGTGAAATCCGGAGGCGTCCGCCACCTCCAGTAAGTGTTCGAGTATGGCCCTGCCGATGCCTTGGCGACTGAAGGCCCGCGATACATATAACGAGTCCTCGACAGTGGTGCTGTAGGCCGCGCGATCGCGGTACACGCTCAAGGCTCCAAAACCAACGACTTGATTGGCAACTACCGCGACCACGACCGAAAATGCCCCACTTCTTTCCATGATCCAGGCCTGCTGAACCTCTAATGTGCGCGGTACCAGATCAAAGGTCGAGGTTTCATTTTCTACTTCAAAATTGTAAATTTCGCATATCGCCGCGGCGTCGTCGACTGTTGCGCGGCGGATTAGAAGATCGATCACCAATTTCGAAACTAGTGGGTTGGCGGGGGATTGCTACGGCTCATTGATTCTCGTGGGCGGGCGTCAGCGATGGTGCTTGCGCCGAGATTTCTAAGAACTGTTCAAGAAAGTGTCCTGACGATCGCCGAAGATCTGAAAGTTGCGCTAGACATCAAGTTGTGACTGACAGTTATCCGGGCGAACCAGGTAGTTGGAGTAACCGACCCTTTTCGTATTCGCCGCCGCCTCCGCCAATGCCCGTGCGTCCTCAACGCAAACGCGAACCACTAGTCGTTGCATTATTGTGCGGATTTGTCGGAGGGATCCTGGGATTTGTCGTGGCCGACAAACTGGATTTGAGCGTCGGGTCTAGTTCGACCACAAATGTAGAGTCGAGCCCAATCATTACCAGTGCCGTGAGCGCGGACGATCCGAGTCTTGGCCAAAGCATCGTCGCCCAGGTGACCAATGCGCTCACCGACAGCGTTGTGACAATTTCAAGTGACGTAAGCGACGCCAGCGGGAGCGGCGAGGCGGTCGGTACGGGCGTCGTTTTAACTTCGGACGGCGAGATTCTGACCAATGCTCATGTTGTCGAGGACGCAACTTCGGTACGAGTTCGATTTGCCGGCGAAACCGAGCCCCGGGTGGCTGAAGTTTTGGCGATGGACCCGGGCAACGACTTAGCCCTGCTAAAGATAAACGCCACAGGCTTGACTCCAGTTGTGTTTGCCCAACCGGGCAGTGTTCGGGTCGGCGACCCGGTGGTGGCAATCGGCTATGCCCTCGCTTTGGACGGCGGGCCAACCGTGTCGACGGGAATTGTCTCGGCGATGAAGCGCACAATCATTACCGATTCCGGCGCGCTCAATGGTCTCATTCAAACCGACGCTGCCATTTCTTCCGGAAACTCTGGCGGCCCGCTCGTTAATCTGCGCGGTGAAGTGATTGGCATAAATACCGCGGTGGCTCGCAGTGATGCCACATCTTCGGCAAATAATATTGGATTTTCGATTTCGGTGGATGAAGTCCTTCCCGAAATTGCCCAGTTACGGTTACTTGCCGGTGGCGGTGTCCGCGAAGAGGGGTTTCTCGGAGTTGGGTTATCGGGTCGCCAAGACGGCGGTCAAGGGGCCATTATCACCAGCGTTCAGGACAACTCTCCGGCGTCGATAGCCGGTATCGAAGAGGGTGACATCGTGCTCTCGGTTGATGGCGAGCCGATCGATGGTCAAGCAGCTTTGGTAGCCGCAATACGCGATTCGGCACCCGGCGCAACGGTAACTATTGAGATTTTGCGCAACTCGGTTCGATTGACGGTTACCGCGACTCTGGTTACTCGCGCCTCTGACTAATTTCGTCATAACCCGCTCAGATCGGGCGTTTGTCGTTGGCGGGTGGCGCCGATAGAGTGACACACCCGTATCCACGACAGATCTGACTCACGTCGGCGAAGTCCCTAAAAGGCTAGATGACGTCACAACTGGCGTCTGTAAGTGCCCCGTTTCGACGGGGAACCTTACAGCGAAAACGATTTTGGTGCTCCGCCGGCCTTGCCGCGCGGAGCATTTGCGTGATTACGGACTTTTAGCACTAGACCAACAGCAATTTACAACTCCACCACATGAAAAGAGTCGCCTTCATGGCACAGAAAGCAAT
>CAYGOJ010000105.1:0-2800 GCA_964351545.1 uncultured Acidimicrobium sp. | reverse complement strand
CTGTACGACAGCGTGATCGAAATTGATCTGTCGCAGTTGAAACCACTGATCAATGGACCACACACCCCCGATCGCGCCCATCGCACGGGTAGCGACATCTCGGCTGCCGCCAAAGAAAACAATTGGCCACTCGAGATTTCCTCGGCGCTCGTTGGCAGCTGCACCAATTCTTCCTACGAAGACATCACACGGGCCGCCTCCATTGCTCGCCAAGCGGCAGCTCGGGGGTTGCGAGCCAAAACCGAACTGTTGATCACCCCAGGTTCGGAACAAATTCGAGCCACAATTGAACGTGACGGATTGCTGGCGGATCTAGAGGCAATCGGGGCAACCGTGCTCGCCAATGCGTGTGGTCCATGCATCGGACAGTGGGATCGGGCCAAGGAAATTACCGATCGACCGAACACAATCGTCAACTCGTTCAACCGAAATTTTCCAAGACGAAATGATGGTTCTGCCAAAACATTGAGTTTTGTTACGAGCCCCGACACGGTGATTGCGCTCGCCCTAGCCGGACGACTTGACTTTGACCCCACCATCGACGGAATAACCGCACCCGACGGAACAATTGTGCACCTTTCGCCTCCACTTGGCGAGATTCTGCCAACCAATGGATACGAGTCTGGCAAGGACACATTCATTACTCCGCCGGTTGATGGCTCGACGATTCAAGTCGTGGTCAGCCCGACGAGTGATCGCTTGCAACTGCTCGACGCATTTACAGCGTGGGACGGGAAGGATTACCTCGAATTGCCCGTGTTGCTAAAGGCCAGAGGAAAGTGCACCACCGACCACATCTCTGCGGCGGGAAAGTGGCTCGCATTTCGAGGACACCTGGAGAACATCTCGGGAAACTTGTTTGCCGGAGTGGTCAACGCGTTTACCAACATTGCAGGCAGTGGACTCGATATTTTGGACGGAACTTCGCGCCAATTTCCCGACATTGCCAAGCGCTACAGCAGCGCCGGCTTAGCTTGGTGCGCGATCGGTGATCAGAATTACGGCGAGGGTTCGTCGCGAGAACACGCCGCGATGGAGCCACGATTTCGCGGTGGCGTGGTCATTTTTGCCCGATCCTTTGCCCGCATTCACGAAACGAACCTCAAGAAGCAGGGGCTCGTGCCGCTCACGTTCGCAGATCCAAAAACCTACGATCTGATTAGCGAGCGCGACACCATCTCTGTGCTTGGCTTGCCGCCGGTTCCGGACAAGCCGATTCGATGCGTGCTCAACAAGCCTTATGGAGTATCTATCGAGTTCGAGGCGCTGCACACATTTAGCCCAGAGCAAGTCGAGTGGTTCAAGGCCGGCAGCGCGCTCAATATTGTCCGCCAGAAATTGTCGGCGGCTATTTAGTCTGAACCCGGTCGCCGTTCGGATTCGGCTTCGGGATCACCGCGATAGCCAGATGGAAACGTGCGTTTGAGTTCGTCTTCCGTGGGTTCATAGTGCTGACGCGCCTGCGGGGGCAGTAACAAACTGATCGCTTCCATCATCTTGACGGTGTTCTCGTCGGCCAGTGCGTCCGGCGTTCCGTCGTAGTCGAGATTGATCTGTGGCCCGACCGTAATGCTGACTTCTGGTGGATTCGTGATTTGCAAAAAATTCGGCAGTCGCGAATTTCGCGGCCACACAACCTCGGTTCCCCACAGCCCGATTGGAAATACGGGGGCGCTCGACATAACCGCAAGTCGCGCGGCGCCCCACCGACCGCGAAGCACGGGTTCAAAAAATGCGCGCCCGCGAGGAATCGTTCCTTGGGGCATAATCGCCACCATCTCGCCTGCCGCCAAAGCCTCTGCGGCGGCGGCCAGCGGTTCGTCGCTTCCCGATGACCTGTCTACTCTGATTCCTCCAAACGCCGCGGCTAGTTGGCCAATGACTGGCGCATCAAACACTTCTTTCTTTCCAAGAAATCGAACCGTTCGTCCCGTCTTGGCGACGGCCATCGCGATCGCCATCGAATCAAAATAACTTCGATGATTGCCAACGAGTATGACTGGACCGCTCGACGGAATTAGTTCGGTTCCGGTAATTGAAAAACGGGCAAATGGAATCATCGCCGGACGGGCAAAGGCAAGACCAACCTTCTGCAACTCGGTTCCAACAACTGGAACCTTGGCGACACCCGCTGGCACATCAAAATTTGTAATTGGCCAGCGACGAGCCGCCGCCACTACCGCGAGTCGAGCATCCGGGTTGACCGCCACCGGATGACCGACGGCACTGAGAAGTGGGAGATCGTAGATACTGTCGCTGTAGGCATAACTTTCATTTAGCACAACATCGTGTCGCGCAGCCCACGTCTGAACCGCCCGAAGCTTTCCACCAGACCACGCGAACGGACCATCCAACTCGCCCGTGTACGACCCATCTGCGCCGACGGCAAATTTTGTTGCGACTACCGCGTCAAAACCTGCGCGCCGAGCAAAGTGTGCAACAAGATCATGGGGTGTCGTGGTGGCGAGTACAACTTTTCGCCCCTGGGCCCGATGAAACTCGATTACCGGTGCGGCGAACGGTTGCACAAGTTTCAGCAATTCATCTGTGGCACTCGCCGCAGCGGTGATCACTTCGTGACGCTGGCGCCCCTTCATCACCGCAACACCTTGTCGTGCTAGCAACATTGACGGAAAGGTTTCGCCGACGATGTTGAATACGCGGTACAACATGTCTTCGGCCGGCGATTTGGTCGAGCCGATGACACCCGCGGCTCGCAGGGCGGCACTGAAAATCGGGCCAGAGGCCCCCGCCAATAGGGTCCGATCCAAATCGATGAACGCGGCACCCCGTTGGCCGG
>CAYGOJ010000104.1:1265-3101 GCA_964351545.1 uncultured Acidimicrobium sp. | reverse complement strand
CCAAAATACTTGACGGTGTTATCGAAGATCTGGGTCCAATTGCCCGAATCGATACATATGCGCGACTCGAAGGTCGCAGTATGACGATGGTTCTCTCGCCGGAAAAAAATGTTGCCAAGCGATCCAATAACAACAACCACTCAGCAGTAGCAAGGCCAAAAGTAGAACCAACTGTCGCCGCAGCGACCGACATCCAATCGATCTAGAAACTGACCAAGTAGCCGGAGACAACAAGATGCCCAAGATGAAGACTTCCAAGACAACCGCCAAGCGGTTCAAAAAGACGGGCACAGGCAAATTGCGTCGTCAGCAATCGATGCGTCAGCACCTGTTCGAACATAAGGCATCCACCCGCACCCGTCGCCTCGACGGAACGGTCGATGTTCATTCCGGCGATGTCAAGCGCATCAAGCGTCTGCTTGGTGAGCGATAGAAATTTCTGAGAGGAGTAAGTCATGGCACGTGTAAAACGAGCAGTTCACGCCCGTAAGAAGCACAAGGCAATACTTGAAAAAGCGAAGGGGTATTACGGCGATCGCAGCCGTACCTTCCGTTCCGCCAACGAGCAGGTATTGCATTCCGGTCAGTACGCGTTTCGCGACCGTCGCGCCAAGAAGGGCGAGTTTCGTAGCCTTTGGATTCAACGCATCAACGCCGGCTGCCGTCAGAATGACTTTTCCTACAGCCGACTGATTGCAGGATTAAGTAAGGCCGGGGTGTCGGTCGATCGCAAAATTCTTGCCGATCTTGCGGTGCACGATGCCGCAGCTTTCGCCAACTTGGTGGCCACCGCCAAGGGAGCGCTTGTCTGAGCGACACGCATCTCGCGTTTTCACATCCCAGGGTCCAACGATTGCGGCGTTTGAGTGCGCGCCGCAGTGCGCGCGTAGAAGATAGCGCCTTCATTATCGAAGGTGCGACACTGATCGCGGAAGCAATAAGTGCCAACTGGCGAATTGAATCTCAATTTCTAGCCCCCGGTGGAATCCGCGTTTTTGGAACCGAGTCCGACGTGTATCAACTTGCCGAAGGCGTCATGGAACGCGTGGCCACGACCACAACGCCTCAGCCCGTAATTGCAATTGCCGAGCGCCGAGTTTCGACGCTGGCGTCGTTGCCTAGTGAAGGTTGGATTGTCGTTGCCGACCGGGTCAGCGATCCAGGCAATCTGGGCACAATTCTGCGCTCGGCCGAGGCGGCAGGAGCATCCGCGGCCGTTCTTACTCACGACACCGTAGAGGCTTTCAATCCAAAGGTCGTTCGTTCGTCGGCCGGGGCGCTGTTTCATGTTCCGGTTGTCGAGGGCGTAGATCTCGCCGATATTCGACAAGCCGGGTTTCGCCTTGTGGGTACGTCGTCCCACGACCAGCCGGGCACAATCGATTACACCAAGGCCGATCTAAGTGGACGAGTCGCGATCGTCGTCGGCAACGAGTCGCGCGGATTGTCAAGCGAAGTAGCGGTCGATCAGTGGGTCACGATTCCACATCTAGGCCGAGGCGAAAGTCTCAACGTGGCGATGGCGGCAACGCTGGTGTGTTTCGAAGTGGCAAAGCAGTGGGCTGGCAATCGGCATGGCGAGTAGCGTTGAGGGGCGACATGGTCTCTCCGTCCTCTTCCGCGGACAATCTAATCATCACCGACATCGAATCGGCTCGCCGATTGGCCCTCGACTCCATCGCCGCGGCCGCGGATTCCGAGACATTGCGCGGCCTCAGTAGCGAGCTCAACGGCAAGAAAAGTCCCCTTACTCAACTGCGATCTCGACTTGCTTCGATCGCCGATATCGGCGATCGCAAGGCCGCGGGCCAACTAATTAACGATGCCGCCCGGGCC
>CAYGOJ010000104.1:0-1255 GCA_964351545.1 uncultured Acidimicrobium sp. | reverse complement strand
CGAGGCCCCACCCAAAGAAGGGGACCGCATCCAGGCCATTGACCAGGCATTGACCGGTCGACTCGAACTGCTGTCGAAGCGCGATCGTGCTTCGCAGGTGGCAAGCGAATACCTCGACCTCACCGAACTTGCAACCGCCGATCGGCGCGGACATGCGCACATTGTGACCCAGGCAATCGAGCGACTTGAGGCAATATTTATCGGCCTCGGCTTTCAGGTTGCAGAAGGGCCAGAGGTAGAAACCGAATTTTACAATTTCGAGGCACTAAACACGCCAAAGTGGCATCCGGCTCGCAGCGAATCGGACACGATGTACCTCGAGTCCGGCAAGCCTGGATCGGTTCTGCTGCGGACTCAAACATCGCCCGTGCAGATTCGAGTGATGCAGTCCTGGGATCTACCCATCTACGCCATCATGCCCGGTCGGGTATTTCGCCGCGACACACCCGATGCCACTCATATGCCCGTGTTTCATCAAATCGAGGGGCTCGTGATTGATCGGGACATCACCTTTGGACATCTAGCAGGAACGATCGAAGCATTCACAAAAGCATTTTTCGGCAGCGAATTTACGAGTCGGCTGCGTCCCTCGTATTTTCCATTTACTGAACCGAGTGCCGAGTTTGATATCCGTCGCGCCAATGGAAATTGGATGGAGTTGGGCGGGTGCGGCATGGTCCATCCCAATGTGTTGCGCGTTGGCGGAATCGATCCAGATGTGTATACCGGGTTTGCTTTTGGATTTGGCATCGATCGAATGGCAAAGGAACGACACAAGGTCGACGACATTCGCGAGATGTACACAAACGACTTGCGTTTTCTCAGGCAGTTCTGATGAAGATACTTCATTCGTGGTTGCGCGAATTCACCGATATTGGTTCGGATGTCGAGGCGGTAGCTTCGGCGATGACACGACTTGGATTGGCGGTCGAAGGTGTCGAACAGGTCGGTGCCCCCGTAACCGGAGTAGTGGTGGCAAAGGTGGTGCGTACGCAATCCCATCCGGATGCCGCCACGGTTCATCGCGTATATGTCGATGCGGGTGACGACAACGAGCGACACGTGTGGTGCGGTGCTTTCAACATGTCGGTCGGCGACCTTGTGCCTCTGGCCACGATCGGCACGACGATGCCGGACGGTCGGGTCATTTCGTCACGAGGCATACTCGGTATCGACAGCGAGGGGATGCTGTGCTCCAGCATCGAACTAGGTCTCGGTAGTGATGCCACCGGAATTTATATTCTGCCGCCGGGTC
>CAYGOJ010000103.1:0-3479 GCA_964351545.1 uncultured Acidimicrobium sp. | reverse complement strand
CCTTTGATCAGACCGTCAACGAAGTGGCACAAAGGCTTCGGCTTATCTACGAGGAAGCGGCACGACACGATCCACCCAAGTTTGTCAATCTCGACATGGAAGAGTTTCGCGACCTTAATCTGACGATCGGCGTGCTCAAGGCTGCACTTGCTGATCACGACTTGGCTCGACTTGATGTTGGCATCGTGTTGCAGGCATATCTTCCCGAGTCGGTCGGTGCGGCCGATGAAATTGCCAAGTGGGCGGTCGAGCGGTATCGGACTTTCGGTTCCCGTACCAAAATCCGATTGGTTAAGGGTGCAAATCTGGCGATGGAACAGGTGGACGCAGAACTACACGGTTGGAATCAGGCGCCGTTTGAGTCAAAAGCCGAGACCGACGCCAATTTCAAGCGGTTACTCGATCACCTTCTCGTTCCCGAATTTGATCCCGCAGTTCAAATCGGATTGGGCAGTCACAACTTGTTCGACGTGGCGTGGGGCCTGATCATTGCGGCCGATCGTGGCGGGATTCATCGACTTCAGATCGAGATGTTGGAGGGAATGGCTCCACCACAAGCACGCGCCGTTCGCGATCATGTTGGCGACCTAATTTTGTATACGCCGACAGTCGCCCGTAACGATCTCGTCTCGGCGATTGCATATCTAGCGCGACGACTCGACGAAAACACTGCACCGGACAATTATCTGCGTCATGTCGCTTCGCTTCGGGTTGGCAATGTCGAATGGAATCTCGAGCGAGATAAATTCCTGCAAGCAATCCAGGATCGTCATCTGCCGGTCGCGCAACCTGGTCGATCTCAAAATCGATTGAATGAAGACCGTAGGTTCAATCAAGATGACCCGTTCGATAACGAACCGGATACAGATTTTTCCTTGGCCGTCAACCGAAAGTGGATTACGACGTGCCACGACGCGCTGGGCTATCCCGTCATTAGTAAACAGATCATCGATCGCTCAACAATTGATCGAGATGTCGCCACGGCAGTTCAAGCAGGCGAGCAGTGGGCGTCGTCATCACCGACGCGGCGACGAGTTGTGCTTCATCAGGTCGCCGAGGTCATCGCCGCACAGCGTGGAATAACGATTGCGACAATGACTCGAGATGCTGGCAAAACCGTGCTCGAAGGCGACACGGAAGTTTCGGAGGCACACGACTTTGCTCGATACTACGCCGAGTCGAGTCGAATCCTAAACAGTTTCAGCGACGTATCGTTTCAACCTCATCGCCTGGTTCTCGTGGTACCTCCTTGGAATTTTCCGTACGCGATTCCGGCCGGCGGAGTCTTGGCTGCTCTCGCCGCTGGCAGCGCCGTGATTCTCAAACCCGCTCCCGAATCCGTGAGTACGGCCCAATTATTGGCTGAACAGTGTTGGGCAGGGGGAGTGCCACGCGAACTGTTGCAATTTATTCCTTGTGCCGACGATGACACTGGTCGATACTTGGTGGCGCATCGAGATATCGACGCGGTCATTCTCACCGGCGGATACGAAACCGCCCAACTATTCCAGAACTGGCGTCCCGAACTGGAACTTCATGCCGAGACAAGTGGAAAAAATGCAATCGTTATCACTGCTGCAGCGGACATCGATGCCGCCGTACGCGATCTGGTTCGATCGGCGTTCGGACACGGCGGTCAGAAGTGTTCGGCGGCAAGTCTGGCAATCGTGGAGGGATCCGTTTATGACGACCCCGCATTTCTCCGTCAACTAAAGGATGCGACGACGAGCCTTGTCGTTGGCTCGGTGCGAGATCCGCAAACCGATGTTGGGCCACTCGTCCGCCCGCCCAGCGGGGCCACTTATCGGGGTCTGACAAAACTTGATCCCGGTGAAACGTGGCTCGTCGTGCCGCGTGTTGCTCCCGATAATCCTCACTTGTGGTCGCCTGGAGTTCGCCTTGGTGTTGAACAAGGCTCATGGTTTCAACAAACCGAATGTTTCGGTCCTGTTCTTGGTGTGATTCGAGTTGAGAGTCTTGACCAAGCAATCGAGATCCAAAACGACACCAAGTTTGGACTCACCGCCGGTATTCAAAGTCTCGATCCTCTCGAAGTCCAACATTGGACTAAACATGTACACGCGGGAAATCTGTACGTCAATCGCACGATTACCGGCGCAATTGTCGGGCGACAGCCATTTGGTGGCTGGAAGCAATCGTCGGTCGGACTGACGGCCAAGGCCGGTGGGCCGAACTATGTCATGACGCTTGGCAGATGGCAACAGGTCACCGATCTGCAGGATTCCACGGAATTATCACCAAAGATTTTGGCGATCTTGGACGATTGGCAAACCGAACTTAACGAGGCGACGCTTGCCGCTACAACCGCCGCGGCCCGATCATTTGCCCGGTGGTGGCGCGACGAGTTTTCGATAGACCATGACCCGAGCGGGCTACGTTCAGAAACCAACATCTTCAGATATCGGCAATTGGCAGGCGAAGTAGTTCTCCGCATCAATGACGAGATCACAACTCTTGACATCGCGGTGGCTGTCATCGCCTGTGAAACGGTCGGCGCATCGCTGTCTATCAGCGCACCTGCATCTTTGGAATTAAGTTCAAATGTAAACACCGTGATCGAGAGCGATGAAATGCTGATCAAGCGACTGTCCGGTTCGACGATTTCCAGGCTGCGTATGCCCGGCAATAAAAATGTGAGCATCGCCAGCGCCGCCCATGTCGCCGGCGTTGCCGTTGACACTTCGCCGCTGATTCGCAACGGTCGCGTTGAACTACTGCATTGGCTTCGCGAACAATCGGTGACTGAGTGTCAGCACCGCTACGGCCTCATCCGCGCCCGTTCGGTTGGGTAAACCAGAGTCGGTGCCTCATGCCGCGTGGGGCCGGCACACCTTGCACGGTCGATATCCGGCATCAACTGCTTTATTCATGCCTGAAAACCACCGCTGATTCTTCGCCGTAATGCGACGGGCATTGCGACACGTCGGGTAGCAAAAAATGTGTGTCGTGGCGCTGGCCAAGTATCGGCGGTTGGAGATGGCATGTGTTGTCAATTCGTCGAGGTCGATGTTTTCGTGTGTGAGTAATTGTTGCTTACGCTCCGCACCCAACCGGTACTCACCAATGTGACCGTCGCTTCGTACAATTCGATGACACGGAATCAGAAGCGGCACCGGGTTTGCCGCCAGCGCCGAGCCGACGGCGCGGTTGGCAAGTGGTCTTCCGATCTCGTTGGCGACCCACGAGTAGGGGCGAACCTCTCCAGAAGGAACTTCCAATGTCTTGCGTAGCACGGCGACTGCGAAGTCGCTGAGCCCTCGCAAGTCGACGGGCACATGCGACGTAGTTTCGCCGCTCAGCGCGCGTCGAATCTGGCGATCGAGGACTCGCTCCGGTAAGCGCGTTGGAAAAATGGAACGACCGTCTCGCTCGGTAAATTGATCCTCGAAGGCGATCGGGTCGTCGCCGAGAACTACTGCCGACACACCCTTGGGGTTGTAGGCGATGAAGATGGATCC
>CAYGOJ010000102.1:0-3672 GCA_964351545.1 uncultured Acidimicrobium sp. | reverse complement strand
GGCTAGATCTGGTCGAATTGAGCCGTCGCTTAGTCCCCAGAGATGAGGTACGACTGGTTCACTATTTCACTGCCAAAGTTCAATCACCTAAGACCGATCGGGATATGGCTCAACGCCAGCAGGCTTACCTTCGAGCTGTGTCGGCAGATCCCAAAGTAATTGTTCATTTCGGAAATTTCAAGATACGACAAAAGCGAATGACTCTTGTAGACCCGCCAGGCCCTATTCGCCTCAAATTAGTCCAGTTACTCGGTGTCGATCTTAAGCGCTATCCAGACGGAAATGTCTCTGCAAAGGTGTTTCGAATAGAAGAGAAAGCGACAGACGTAAGCCTTGGTGCGCATCTTGTAGCCGATGCATACCGTAGAGAATTTGACAAGGCGCTAGTCATTTCAAACGATACAGATCTCTGTGAACCAGTGCGAATCGTTGCTGCTGAATTGAAGCGCGATGTCGTCGTCGCGAACCCTCGTGGTTTTGAGGAACCAGCTATCGCATTGCAGAAAGTCGCCACCGAAACTCGCAAGATCCGTAAAGCAGTCTTTCTCGCGTGTCAACTTCCGGAAACGGTTCAGGACAGGAACGGATCAGTTTCGAAGCCTCAGGCTTGGTAAAACAAAGGCCCGCCGGTACGGCGGGCCCGAACCCAGCAGCCGAAGCTACTGGGGAAGTAGGTTCCCAATTTATCGCAAGAGTTGACACATAGCAAGTAAATAGTTCTGGATCAAACTGGGAATTTTCAATCTATTTATGGCTTATGGCGAAATTCCTCGACGAATTCCGTTCAGTGTGTTGACCATTTCTATTGCACCGATTGCTGCTTCCTCGCCCTTGTTTCCAGCATCGGGTCCGGAGCGGGCAACTGCTTGCTCGACATTTTCTGTGGTTAATACGGCGAATCCGATGGGGACTCCCGTTTCCAGTTGAATTTTGGCGACTCCGTCCGCACACGGCCCCGCTACATATTCAAAGTGCGCGGTTTCGCCTCGAATGACCGCCCCAAGGGCGATCAGGGCGTCGTAATGTCCGCTGAGTGCCATCGTTCGGGCGGCAAGTGGAATCTCGTATGCGCCGGGAACCCACACCACATCGATACTCGCATCGCTTACCCCACAGCCGCGCAGTCCACGCTTGGCTCCATCGAGCAGACCGGTGACGATGAATTCATTGAATCGCGAGCAAACGATCCCCACGTTCAGCGAAGTTCCCGTGCGGTCGCCATCAATAACGGTCATTGCTGAACTCCTTCGGGTGTCTTGTCAATATCCGAACCGTCAAATACATGACCCATCCGATCGCGCTTCGTTCGCAGGTACGTCTCGTTTTCGGGGGTCGTACCGGTGTCGATCGCAACACGCTCGACTATCTTCAGTCCGTACCCGGCGATTCCGCCATATTTGGCGGGATTGTTGGTGATCAGCCGAAGCTCGTGGGCACCAAGGTCGGCCAATATTTGAGCGCCAATACCGTATTCGCGACTATCGACGGGAAATCCAAGCTTTGTGTTGGCATCCACGGTGTCGAGTCCCTCGTCTTGCAAAGAGTAGGCACGAATCTTGTGGCCGATTCCAATTCCACGACCCTCGTGTCCACGCAGGTAGACGACAACTCCGCGCCCTTCGGCTTCGATTCTTTGCATCGCTACGGCAAGTTGCGAGCCGCAGTCACAGCGCTTACTTCCGAACACATCCCCGGTGAGACATTCGCTGTGTACACGAGTGAGTACCGGGGCGCCATCGCTCAGGTCGCCCTTAACAAATGCAAGGTGCTCGATACCATCCACCGTGCTGCGATAAGCGATGCAGGTGAATATTCCCCAGTTGGTGGGAACACTTGCCGAGCCCATTCGCTCGACCAATCTCTCATGCCGCCGGCGATAGCTGATTAACTCGGCGATCGATGACAGCAATAATCCGTGATGGTCGCAGAATTTTTGCAGGTCGGGCAATCGGGCCATCGTCCCGTCGTCGTTTTGGATCTCGCAGATGACGCCGGCCGGCTGACAACCAGCGAGCCTCGCCAGATCAACCGCGGCCTCTGTGTGTCCGGCTCGCTTGAGCACGCCGCCGTCACGCGAGCGCAACGGAAACACATGGCCGGGCCGCGAAAACGCGCTGTGCGGAACGGACGGGTCGGCGAGTGCCCGCAGGGTGGCGGCACGATCGGCGGCCGAAATACCGGTTGTGGTGCCCTTTCGCAGGTCGACCGAAATCGTAAATGCGGTGCGGTGGCTCTCGGTGTTGTTGTCGACCATTAACGGCAAGCGAAGTTCATCGCAACGCTCGGCGGTCAACGGCGTGACGATGACTCCCGAGGTATGGCGGACCACGAAGGCAATCTTTTCCGGCGTGGCGAATTCGGCGGCCATGATCAGGTCGCCCTCGTTCTCTCGATCCTCGTCGTCGACGAGCACCACCATCTCGCCCCGGGCAATTGCGGCAATGACATCCTCGATTGGTGCCATCTTTGTCTGATTAGTTGACATAGCCATCCTTAGGTAGATGCGAGTGATTCTTGTTCGGACGGTTGCAAAACAATCTCGATGTCATCGCCGAGTCGAGTCGTCGAGATGATTCTGCCGCGCCACATTTCTGACATCGTGCGTGCAGCGGTTCCGCGAAATATCGGATTCGCGTCATCGCCTCCAGCAATGACCGGTGCGATGTGGATGATGTAGCGATTCACCAATCCCTGGCTATGAAACGAGGCCGCCACACGCGGCCCGCCTTCAACGAGTAGTTGAACGACTCCCTCGCCGCCAAGCGTGTCTAGGAGCAAGGAGATGTCTCCGCTGTACTCGAGGCACGGGTGCACATGTGCGCCTGCGTCGATTGTGCCCAACACAATTCGCCGCGGCGATGCACCGGCGACATCGCGAACATTGAGATACGGATCATCGGCGCGCACGGTTCCGGCGCCAACAAGAATTGCGTCACTCTCGGCGCGTAGTTCGTGCACTCGTCGTCGTGCATCTTGGCCGGTGATCCATTGGCTGGTGCCGTCGGCAGCCGAGGTGCGTCCATCGATCGTGCTTGCCATTTTCAACACGACAAACGGTCGCTTGGTTCGACGATGGTAAAGGTACGGCGCTAGTTGGGCGCCAACCTCTTCGGCGCAAACACCAACTTCGACCGAAATTCCAGCCTGGCGCAGAGCACCGATTCCGCGACCAGAAACCTGCTCATCGGGATCGACTACTCCGACGACGACTCGGGAAATTCCAGCGTCAATGATTGCCGTTGTGCATGGGCCGGTGCGCCCGATGTGATGACACGGCTCCAGCGTGGTGTACAGCGTTGCGCCGCGGGCCCGATCACTGGCCGCACGCAGGGCGACGATCTCGGCGTGAGCACCACCTACAACTTCGGTCGCGCCCGTGGCGATGACGCCGCTCGAGTTCGTGATCACCGCGCCAACCCACGGGTTGGGACGACTGCGTAGGCGCGCCTGCACGGCGGTCGCCACCGCCAATTGCATTGCCTGTTCGTCGATCGTGGTCACTTCTGTACGCTCTCCTGTCGTCCAAACTCCGCAGCGACAATGAGAGCGGGGACGACGGAAGCAGCGCCTCTACTTAATACGCGCCTCGACTAACAGGCGCGCCGTTATAGAGGCGTTACCCACGTCTTCTTGCTCCCATCCGGACTCTGACCGTCGGCCCTGGAATTTCAC
>CAYGOJ010000101.1:0-3674 GCA_964351545.1 uncultured Acidimicrobium sp. | reverse complement strand
CGCTAATGGCGTCGGCTCGAGTAACTGGCCACGACGGCAAGTTGGCCTCAGCGGCCGCTTGGATAAACGATGGAATCGCCAGCTCAAGTGCTCCATCCGCCGATGGTGCCTCAATGATGATCTGTGCCCCATAGGACATAGTGCCGATTCCACTGGCGATTCCGCCCATCGGTGCGACCGCATCGGCGAGTGCCACAACTTCCTCGAGGACGACTACACGGTCACCTTCTGCGATGACTGAAACGGACCATTTCATGAGTTCTGGTACATGAATTTTTTCTACCGTAACTTCGGCAATATTTCGGCAAATTCTTCCAGGCTGCGCAAATTGTGTCCTGACATGACCAAGTCGATGTAGGGGGCTGCGACCATCATCCCGAGGCTATTTGGTTGGAAATCGGAATCGTCACCTTTGTGTGGATTCATCCACACGATTCGGTGGCAGAGATGCGATAGGCGTTCCATGGCGCTGGATAGCACCGCTGGGTCACCGCGGTCGAGTCCATCAGAACAAATGACGACGATCGCTCCTCGGCTCATGCCACGGCGAGCCCAATCACGAACGAAAGTATTTAATGAGTCTCCGATGCGGGTGCCTCCATCCCAATCGAAGACATTCTTGGCAGCAAAATTGATCGCATCGTCTGGTCGACGACGTTCAAGTGAGTGTGTAATTCGTGTCAGCCTCGTGCCGAAGCAAAATACTTCGACCCGGTCAGCGGCGCGCTTTGCCGAGTAAGCAAACTGCAACAAGTTGCGCGAGTAGTCTGACATCGATCCGGAGACGTCGAGGATGAAGATGAGCGGGCGGATCCGAGTCTTGCGCCGAAGCCAATACATTCCAGCGGGTTCGCCGTGCATTCGCATCGTTTCGCGTATCGTCCGACGCACATTGAAGCGAGAGCCTCTAGGTGCCATTACCGAGCGGCGGGTGCGCCGACGTGGTGGGGTGAGTCGAACTTGGGCCATGATTCGTCGCAGCGAGGCAAGTTCCTCCGGTGTGCAAGCGGCGAATGATTTGTTTCTCCAGATCTCTATATCCGAAGACATGAATCCCAACTTGGCCTCTTGCTCGTCTGGGCCTTCCTTACCTGGCTCGGTGGCCGGTACTTGCAGGATTGATTGCATGCCTGACGCGGCCTTGATGGCGATTTTTCTGGGATCGGATTGCGACGAAGGCACATCCAGGAAGAACTGACGGAATACCTCGTTGTAGACCGGTATTTGGTCACGGCGATTGACCAACGCCGTGTGCCCCGCCCAGTAGAGGTCGAGTATGTCGGCTGGATTGAGCGTGGCGACCGCCATGCAATAAGTAGTGACTTCGCCAGAGCCGACAGCGATTCCGGCTGCCCTCAATTCTTGACCAAAATCGACTAATAAGTCGACGAAAGAAGCGTCATCACGCATTGGCGATGATGTTCTCCAAGTTTTCGCGTACCAATTCAAGGTCGTCACGATCTTTGATAATCGAGCCGAGGGTGTCATCGGCACTGCTGGCATCCAACTGCGTCGCCCCGAGTACGCCGAGAGATGCAACCCAGTCCAAAGTCTCGGCTACGCCCGGCGGTTTGGTGAGTTCGAGGTCACGGATTCGGTTAACGGCGGCTACAACTTTGCGCGCCAAGGTTGCCGAGACTTCGGGCGCATGTATGAGGACGATCTCCACTTCACTCTCGGGGCTCGGATAACCAATCCAGTGGTACAAGCACCGTCGCTTAAGTGCGTCGTGTAATTCACGCGTCCGATTCGAGGTCAGGATGACAAGTGGTTTTGTCTCGGCTTTGATTGTGCCTATTTCAGGAATGGTGATCTGAAAGTCTGACAGTAATTCGAGAAGAAACGCCTCAAACTCGTCGTCGGCTCGATCAACTTCGTCGATCAACAAGACACATTGATCGCCACCTCGAATTGCTTCCAATAGTGGGCGCTCAAGGAGAAACTTTGGTCCGAACAATCGATCGACCGCGTCATCGCTTTGAAGTTGCCGCTCGGACAGCGCCCGGATCTGCAGCATCTGGCGTGCGTAGTCCCATTCGTACAGCGCTTGATTTGTGTCTATGCCCTCGTAGCACTGCAAGCGAACGAGTCGGCGACCAAATACCGACGCGAGGACCTTGGCCATCTCTGTCTTGCCGACACCAACTTCTCCCTCAAGCAGAATCGGGCGACCTAATGTGAGTGCAACAAACATTGCCGTTGACAGTCCTCGATCGGCAAGATAACCGCCACCAAGCAAAATATCGGTGAGTTCACGAACAGAGTTCGGACGTTTAAAACCGTCTTCGCTTACCATTGTTCAACTGATGGATCAGGTCGCTGTGTGGTGATTAGCGCGGCTCGGTCGCTCGGAGAACCAGATCGCGGATGCTCTCACCCGAAGTATTGAGTTTTCCTTCGCGAGCAAGCTTCGCACGCCACGCGGCACCGATGTCACTGCCTGGTTCGGCATAGCCGTCGAAGGTCACGTCGACCATATTCCGACAAGTTTTCGTCGGGCTGCATTCTTCGTCGAGGCTTGCGCTTGGGTCGCCGTGAGCATCCCACACGGTACGAAGTGCTTCGCGCGCGTCATCGGAATTGTGAGTCATTTTGAGCACTCCTTCAACCTTTCGTCACACATTCTAGCCCTTCTTTGCACCTAGTGCCTCAGCAAGGATTGACACGGCAATTTCGGCCGGAGTCTTTGCACCGATGTCGAGCCCGGCTGGACCATGAACCCGTTCGAGGTCGACATACCCGCGATAGGCGAGCCACTCGGCTCGAGTTTCTTGCATCCGATGCGAGCCGAGAGCCCCGATGTATCCCGCATTGCTGGAAAGTGCGGCGACTAATGCTTGACCAGCGACTTCCAAATCGTGGACCATGACCACCACGTTGTCGAGGCTCGATAAACCCGCGATCACTCCTGTCGCCGAGTTGGCGTCGGTGGCGATGACTGTTTGCCATCCCAGCAGAGCGGCGGCATCCCGAAGCGCGTCTGCGTTTGCACCCGCACCTACGATCACCAACTTTGGAACCGGCCACAACACTGTCACAACTGTGTCGCCGATGACTGCGGCGTTGCTGACACCGCGAGCGAATCGTTGAGCGGCATCGTCACTCGCTTCGGCGATTGTCGCGGCTGTGAACAGTCTGGTATCGGCGATGACATCGTTCTCGATGCGACTCAACAAGCAAATCGGTTCTCGGGCGATCAGTAACGGCCACAAGTCTGGTGGGAGGTCGGACGCCGGAATGATGACGCACTGCGCATTGCCGCCGCTCGAGAGACCGGTGACGAGGGCATCAACGTCGCTGACATTCAATGTGACGATGCGGCCGCTTGTGCTATGTCGGCCCGCAAGATCGATCAACTGGCCATCAAGAGCACCGGATAACAGCGAACCGATCCGACCACCACCTGGCGTTATCGCCACTGCGTCAATTCGGTCGCCCGCGTCTACTTGGTGGGTATCAACGATCCAGGCGACATCGACACGAGTTCGTGCTTGGAGGCAGGCCGCAACACTGAGTGCAATCGCGTACACAGCGCGAGCCTAGTGGCGAGTGGACTTGCGTTACTTGAGTACCGATCTTTACGCCTGACATCGCTGGTGATCTTGTGGAAATTTCAATGGGTCAGTGAGACCTATTCACATTGCTTACGATGTTGTTCATGAACCTCCTAAACT
>CAYGOJ010000100.1:0-3705 GCA_964351545.1 uncultured Acidimicrobium sp. | reverse complement strand
TTGAAATTCGATAGCCAGTTCAAGGTACACATCAAAGAATTCGGGTCGCAGAGTTATCGCGGTGAGGTGGGGTGCCAGGTGCGTCACATCGACTCCCCATTCGATTGCACGGGCAATTTGGGCTCGACACTCGCGACGGACTTCAGTCGGGTCGGCATGTTCCCACAGGTCGTCGATGGTGCGCGGGAAACCTCCGTCACCAGACTGAAGCGATGGCGCATATGTGATTGGCCCCCAGCGATACATCGCATGCTCACTGTTCAGCGTAAGGTGTACTCCAATGTCGTCACCGGAGTAATTGAGCACGGCATGCCGCGCCCAGGGTGCCGGCACCATTAGCGAAGCACATGTGGCAACTCCTTTTCGCAGCGATTGATACACGCCTTCATTGGCTGCTTGAAAGGCACCTAGATCGTCGCAACTAATGATCACGAGTCGCGAATTGGGCGATCGCCCAAGCCTCTCGGTAAGTGATGGCATAGCGAGACCTTTCGTCACGTCATGTAACACTATCCGCGGCACACTTGCCACAAACCTCTGCCGTTCGAGTGAGCGTCTCGAGAGGCTGCGACAAATTTGTCGAGGTGGGCGAGATTTGGCTCGATGGTCAGTACATGTGCATAGCCCTGAAGTACGAGCTCCAAGTTGATGAACAAATTGTCTGAAACCCGATACAAGTAGACGAGCAATCTTCCGTATGTATCACGCGCCTCCAAGTCGCGTTCAATGCGAATCTTGGTGCCGCGTGCCAACAACGACTCGGTGAATGAAGTTGCCTCTGGTCCGTAACACTCGACTGGTTTGGTCGGGTGTTTCGTTTCGGGAGTATCTATTCCGATGAGGCGCACCCGCTGTCGACTGCCCGCAATCGACAAATCGACCGTGTCGCCATCAATTACCTCAATGACTGTGCCTTCACTGACCTCAGTTTCACTCTTTTGTGTGCAACCGACAATGACGAGCAAGGCAACGAGTGACAGAGCTTTCCACAGGGCGCGAATATCTGTCATTGTGCCGTAGATGTGTGGCATCGTTGACGATTAGTCTCGGAGTCGATGGCAACACCGACACAGCATCTCCCTCTCGGACGAGTCGGCATTTGGACGTTTGCACTTGACACGCAACCGATGTCCAAAGCTCGGGAAGCCGCTGCCGAATTGGAGACTCTCGGATTTCGCACCCTATGGATTCCCGAGGCGATTGGACGAGAACCGTTTTCGACGGCGGCCATGCTGCTATCCGCGACCAAGAATTTGATCGTGGCCACCGGCATCGCATCACTCCACGCGCGAACCGCGGCAACGATGCAGGCCGCCCAGAAAACGCTTACCGAAGCGTTTCCCGATCGGTTCCTTCTTGGTATCGGCGTGAGTCATCATCACATGGTCAAGGCCCTCCACAAAAGTGTGTACGAAAAGCCCTATAGCAAAATGGTGGAATATTTGGATGTGATGGATGCTGGTCTGTTTGCCGCTTCCCCACCCACAACACCCACACACCGGGTGTTAGCCGCTCTTGGACCCAAGATGTTGAAACTTGCCGCGACTCGAGCCGACGGTGCACACCCGTATTTTGCGCCGGTTGAGCACACGCTCGCGGCCCGCGAGATTCTTGGTGCTCAACCGATCCTCGCGCCGGAACAGGCCGTGATTTTTGAGACCGACCCATCCAAGGCCCGTGAAATAGCCCGCAAGTACATGGGCACCTATACACGACTGCCCAATTACGCCAACAATTTGATGCGCTACGGGTTTTCCGAACACGATATCAAGGGCGCCGACGGCCAATCGAGCGACCGACTTGTTGACGCAATTGTCGCCTGGGGGACTATTGAAACTATTTCACGGCGAGTTCAGGATCAGCTCGACGCCGGTGCCTCACACGTAAGCGTTCAAGTTCTGCAAGATGATTTTTCGGCGCTACCAATGAGGCAATGGCGTGAACTCGCCGACTTGTTGACTGAATTACATGGCTAGATCATCCAAAAATTGATACGCCACCAGGGCCGACCAACAATCCAACCGCAATGAGCAAAATGCCGTAGAGGATATTCCGTCGTGTCAGGGCGATAAGTCCGCTAACTACAAGTATCACTGCAATTATCCAGAGAAAAAAATCCATTTCAGACCTTCCTTAGATAATGACTCGGCGTTCGATTTGAACACTTGAAAACCACCCGACTAATTAACACATTGTAGATATCGTACATAAAAACCAAACTGTCAGGTTTGAGATACAATGCAATTGTTGCCCAGTCAGAAATTCGACTTGCGACCCGCCCGCAGTGAAAGATCGATATGAGACTCAAGAATTTAGCGATTTCCATTATGCCGATTGCCCTTGTTCTGGCAGGTTGTGGATCTGATGAAGCATCGAATTTCAACGATGCTGATGTGGTCTTCGTCCAGGGGATGATTCAGCACCATGAACAAGCCATCGAAATGGCGGAAATGGCGCTGGCCGGCTCGGCTGGCGCCTCGGACGAAGTTGTGGGACTCGCACAACGAATTAGAGACGCCCAAGACTCTGAAATTGCGATGATGAAGGGTTGGCTCGAGGACTGGGACAAACCGATGACAATGGGTTCCACCTCGGATCATTCAATGGACGAAATGGACTCTGCCGGAATGATGACCGAAGATGAGATGGCGTCGATGGGTCAGATGACGGGTTCAGAGTTCGATATGACTTGGTCTGAGTCAATGATTGAACACCACCGTGGTGCAATTGAGATGGCGAGCTCAATCAAATTGGACGGAATGAACGCCGATGTGATGAACCTCGCCGATCAAATCATTAGTGGGCAGACGGCGGAGATTACCGAGATGGAGCAAATTCTCAATAAATAACCTGTCTAGCTAAATCCCCAAAACCCGAAGTTGTAACTTGCGCATTCCGGCCAGCCAACGCTCGTGCTCGGTGGCCTTCTTGGCAACATAACCCGCCACCTCTGGGTGGGGCAAGATCAGAAAGGTCTCGGCCGCTATGACCTGCGCAACGATTTCTGCCACCTGTTCGGGTTCAAGTACCACCCCAGCAGTGCGAACGACATTGTGAGATGCACCGTTGTTGGCCGCGTCGGCGCCGCGCAGCATATTGGTATTCACACCCTGTGGACACAGGCAACTCACTTTGATTCCCCGATTGCCGTATGTAATCGACAGCCACTCGGCAAATGCGAGCGCGGCATGTTTGGTGAGCGAGTACGGTGCCGATCCGATTTGAGAGAGCAATCCGGCGGCCGAAGCCGTGCTGCAAAAGTAGCCGTCCCCTCGTTCTAACCATTTCGGCAGGAGGTACTTTGCCGCCCAGCGGTGGGCATGGACATTGACGTTGAAGGCGTTTTCCCAGTTTTCCTCGGTGGTCGAAAGGTCGGTGCCCCCGCCAATTCCTGCATTGGCGAAAAACAGATCGATCGGGCCAAAAGCCGCCTCGGCCTGTGCCACGAGAGAGGCATTGGCCTCCTCGGAGCCGACGTCTGTGGCAACCGCAAATGCACTCATGGGCCGCCGAGAGTTGAGTTCCTCGACAATTTGGCGGAGTGGCTTGACATCGAGATCGGCGAGCACCACTCGTGCCCCCTGGGAATGAAACCGCTCCGCAATGGCACGACCGATGCCATTTGCCGAGCCGGTCACAACGGTGTGTTTGCCAAAAAGTTCCATGACGTGATGCTAGACACATTCCGCGGAGATCATATTGAAC
>CAYGOJ010000099.1:0-3782 GCA_964351545.1 uncultured Acidimicrobium sp. | reverse complement strand
CCGCCGAACCAGCGGACTCCCCGTGCGTACAGATCCAGACTACTAGGTCTGAGACGAGTTCATGATGTCTGGTTCGATGTAGATCACCAATCGCTGCTTCACGGCGTTACGTGCGCGCACCTCGGCGTCATTAATTGCCAATGCCAATTGAGTAACCGACAGTTCGTGGCTGAACTCAATCTTGACGGCGAGCAGTATTTCCTCCGGTCCAAGATGCAAGGTTTTCATATGGATGATTCTGTTCACAAGAGAGTTATCAATGAGTGCAGCGGTTACCAAGTCCTGAACCTCGACGGTCGCGGACTCACCGATAAGCAAACTCTTCATATTTACGGCAAGCACGTAGGCGATTCCGATCAGGAGCACACCGATTGCCAGCGACCCGACGGAGTCCCATCGGGAGTCATTGGTGATGCTGGCAACGATCACCCCGAACAATGCGAGAAATAATCCGATCTCGGCGCCGATGTCCTCAAGCAACACGACAGGCAACTCGGGTTCCTTCGAATTCTTGACAAAACTCCACCACGAGACATTTCGTGATTTTAATTTGTTTGCTTCCCTAACCGCGGTGCGAAGAGAGAGTGTCTCCAAAACTATGGCAAAAATGAGAATGATGATGGCCAGTCTGAGGTTGGAAGTCTCATGTGGGTGGCGAAGCTTTTGCACACCCTCATACAGCGCAAATAATCCACCAAGACTGAACAGGACTAGGGCGACAACAAACGACCAGAAGTATCGTTCCGAACCATATCCAAAAGGGTGTTCCTTGGATGGCTTGCGATTCGCACGCCTGCCACCGACAAGCAGGAGTGCCTGATTGCCGGTGTCCGCGAGGGAGTGGAATGTCTCGGCGAGAAGTCCGGCCGAACCGGTAATAATCGCGCCGATTAATTTCGCAATTGCAATTCCAAAGTTGGCGGCAAATGCCGCGTAGATTGCTCGCCTACTGCCTTGGTTCATGATTAAAGGTTGCCACAGGCAGGGCAGATCTAACTAGACCAAGATAGAATTTTCGCGTGAGTCCGTTTGCGCCATTGGCTACCGAAGTCGACAAGTCCAACACGATAATCACCATCACTGCATTGGCGCATGTCAAACTCATTGAACTTCGTGACGCCGAACCCGAAACCGATCGACTGGGATTGCGGGTTGAAATTTTGTCCGAACCGGGTGAGGACTTTCGCTACGACCTGTCGTTTGACATAGTTACGAAGGCGGCCTTCAGTGATGAGGTACGCACAATCGATGGACTGAAAGTGATAATTCCGCTAAAAGACCTAGATGCCTTGCAAAACGCAGTGATTGATCATTCCGAGTCTCAAGGGTTGCTCATTCGTAACCCGAACAAGCCAATGGCTCCAAATGTCGAAGGCTTGGTTCGCGACGACGAGGTTTCCGCCCAAATCGAGGCAATTGTTGCCACCGATGTGAATCCGGCGCTTGCGGCACACGGCGGTTTCGTCACCTTTGCCGGACACGATACGGAAGGTACCGCCTACTTCACGATGGGTGGTGGGTGCCACGGTTGTTCGATGAGTCGCCAAACAATGCTCGAAGGTGTGCAAACCATGATCGGCGAATTGGTGCCGGCAATTTCCAAGGTGCGCGACCTAACCGATCACTCCAGCGGGGCGAACCCGTATTACTCGTAGACCTCGGCGGTAGCAGATGATGCCCGCGGCATTCATTGGACATGGCAGTCCAATGAATGCAATTGAAAACAATAAGTACACGATGGCGTGGAACCAGTTCGGCACCCGCGTCGTTGAAATGTTTGGTGTCCCGAAATCGATTCTCTGTGTATCCGCCCACTGGTTCATCGGCACCACCGCAGTTACGGCAATGGAAAGCCCGCGTCAGATCTACGATTTCGGTGGATTTCCACCGCAGCTGTCTCAGTTTTCGTATCCGGCCAAGGGAAGTAGGGAACTTGCGCAGCGAGTCGTAGATCTACTCGCACCGCGCCCAGTGACAAGCGATCAGTCATCGTGGGGAATCGATCATGGAACTTGGTCGATTCTCAGTCACATATTTCCAAACGCCGATGTTCCGGTAGTGCAGTTATCGATTGACGCCACCAAGCCGGCCGAGTTCCACCTTGAAATTGGTAAGGCATTGGCGCCATTGCGCGACGAGGGGGTCCTCGTCGTCGGCAGCGGCAATATCGTTCACAACTTGTCGCTGATTCGCTGGGATATGCCCGGACTTGGCGATGAGTGGGCTCAGCGCTTCGATAGTGAGGCTCGTCGAGTACTAACTAGTTCGTCTCCTGGCCAGATCACCGAACTTCTCGAACATCCCGATGCACCTCGCGCGGTTCCCACTCCAGAGCACTTTCTTCCGGTCGTGTACATCGCGGGTCTTGCAGAAGTGGCGCGATCCTCACTAGATGTATTGATCGAAGGTTACGAATTGGGTTCGCTGTCGATGACGGCGCTCACCCTCGGTAGTTGAGGTTAACTAGCTGTATTCGGTTATAGCGCGGACCGACGTAAACACATCATCGAGTAGCGCGAAGATTTCCTGCGCATCGATGAGGCATTGATGGTCGCCGCTGAATCGAATGTGCCCGTTGATGAACGCCTCTTGCGAATTCAGACTGCCGGTGGCGACGGCGGCGGCCGTTTCATAGCTTTGCGAGAACCGCACATTTTCGGGGTTGGCATCTCCGGCTTGGAACACCACCGCACCTTCGCCGCTCTGGAGGTGGTATCTCACCTCGCCGAACGGAGTCGCGCTGACAATCTGAGTAAGTCCAAAGACATGTTTGCCACCGAGTGATTGCAGGGCGCTACTGGCATCAACTGAGTCCGAGACCGCCTTAATCCACCCTTGACTGAGATACCGGATCTTCATACTCAGACGCTATTGGCCAGATGACTTCGTGATTCGACTGCGATGCCTAATGACTTCAATCAGCATCGGGAGGACTGAAATTACGACGATGGCCACGATGGCGATCTCGATGTTGTTTCTAACCGCACTAATCTCACCGAGGTAGTAGCCAAGCGACGTGACTCCCGCGCCCCACAGCAGTCCTCCGACAATGTTGAATGTCACAAACGTTCGGTACTTCATCGTTCCAATCCCGGCAACAATCGGAGCGAAGGTTCTGATAATCGGCACGAATCGAGCCAACACGATTGTCTTTGCCCCGTAACGATCAAAAAATCGATTTGCGCGATCTACATTTTGCGGGTTAAAGAACCGTGATTTAGGTCGATCAAATAGTGTTGGTCCGAGGCGACGACCGAACCAATAGCCGAATTGATCGCCGGCAATGGCGGCAATTACCGTCACCCCAGCCACCCATGGCAATGGCGGCAATACCCGACCACCCGTCTCTGAGGCGAGAAATCCGGCAATAAATAACAGCGAGTCACCGGGTAAAAAGAACCCGATGAGCAATCCCGATTCGGCAAATACAATCCCGGCTAGAAGGATGAGGCCACCAGAGTCCAGCCATTGCTCTATATCGAACAGGGCCAACATTGTGGCGACTATGCGTTCACCAAACTCTTGGTCTTGCGTCGCGAAAATGAGATTGCGACTGCCAGGATCACAAGCGCGACACCGGCGATGGAATATCGTCCGGCCGTGTTGTCACGCAGGTTGATGATTGCCGGCAATATCAGCAGCGAAACCAGGTTCATTACCTTGATCAGCGGGTTGAGCGCTGGGCCAGCGGTGTCCTTGAAAGGATCGCCGACGGTATCGCCGATCACGGCGGCCTTGTGCGCGTCCGAACCCTTGCCGCCGTGGTGGCCGTCCTCAATGTA
>CAYGOJ010000098.1:0-3812 GCA_964351545.1 uncultured Acidimicrobium sp. | reverse complement strand
CCGGACTCATCGAGCACTCCGTACGCCGGCGACACAAGTTCATCGGTTAACGCTTCTGCCTCCGCCATTTTTTTGTGGACACTGCTGTCGATGTGCGGTGCGTCAGCATCGCTCCAACCAAATAACTTGATATCGGCGGGACGCTTGACAAAGTGTGCAGTTTTAGAATTTAATCCGACCGCACGAAGTGCCAATAGGTGGGCACTACCGCGAAACTCGCGCAGGATTGTGATCAATTGCATCGCCCGACCAGCCGTGTCTGTTGCTAACGGCTCGGCTTTGACCGCTGCGTACAGCGTGAGCGCGTCGGTGTCGGCCGCATCATTGACCGCATCTGCGGCAATGACAAATTCGGCGAGGTGTTCGACTTCGGACAACTTTTCACGCCCCAGCATTGCGCTGCATTCCAGATGCGCTTTGCCGGCAACTCTGGGAGCGACCTTGGCTTTTGCCGAATCCCACGCTGCGATGACCGTTGCAGGATTGAAATAGCCAAATGCGGATACAACCGCGGAACCCTCGCAATCACCAAGCGATCCGCCACGGCCTGCAACGTAGAACTGGATTCCATCTAGTCCAAGTTCGGCGGCCTTTGCCATCGTGGCTGGTGCAAAATAGTGTGCCCAGCCGCTTGAGTAAAAGATTGGGCAAACTTAGCTCACTAGTTCTTCGTTGGTCATGTCACGAGGGTAGTCGCAAAGCCTCTAGCGTCTAACACTGTGTTTCCTTCCGCCGAATGGGTTGTCGGCATTCCGGATGCGGATGTTGATTCGAGTCGTTTACAACGCGAGATCGATGGTGTCATCGGCGATCGGGAAAACACCGGAACGACGCTCGCAGTGCTCGCTATTCATCGAGGGCGGCTTGTGGCGGAAGCGTATTCCGAAGGGACCGATGGCAATACCCCTCTCATTTCGTGGTCCATGGCCAAGAGCATTACTCACGCTTTGGTTGGAATTGCGCTCGGGGATGATCTTCTCAATCCGGATGCGACCGCACCAATTGAACAGTGGCGCAACGACGGTCGTCGGGAAATCACTCTCCAGCACTTGTTGAATATGCGCTCAGGGCTGTCGTGGGTTGAGGATTATGTAGACGACAAAGTTTCTAATGTCATCGAGATGCTCTTTGGCTCTGGCAAGGACGACCATGCGGCATATGCAATTGGCCAGCCACTCGCCGACGCGGTGGGCAGTAAGTGGCTGTACTCATCGGGGACCACAAACATCATCTGTCGAATGATCGGCGACGTGCTCGGGGATGGTCCAGGTAGCCGCGATCAAATCTCCGCGTTCATTCAAGTTCGCCTGTTTGACGCACTCGGAATGAAAAGTGCAACGGCCCGATTCGACCAAGCCGGGACATTTGTAGGTTCGTCATACGTATTTGCCACGGCAAGCGACTTTGCCAGGTTCGGATACTTATATCTCAACGACGGAGTCTGGAATGGTCGGAGAATTCTGCCAGACGGCTGGGTGAATCACGCACGCGCTCTAACCGCGTTGGATCCAGAATCGGGATTGGGTTACGGAGCGCATTGGTGGACACTTCCCAATGAAACGATGAGCCTCGCCGCCTGCGGGTACGAAGGCCAATACATCATCGTTGCCCCAAGGCGCGATCTCGTTCTCGTGCGTCTTGGCAAAACCCCCGCCGAAAAGAGACCCGCCGTGCTCAAATCATTGATCTCGATGATCGAATCATTTCCAGTTACCAATACGGTTTGATTTATTCAATTCAAGACGATCGTTCCACTAGTTCGTGCTAGTCATTTTCAGCCAACAGTCGCGGTCACTGCGATCGCGACGGCGTTGGCCATACAAGTCGGACGTGGAACTGGCGCGTGGTGGGTGTTTCTCGCGGTGTTGAGCGGTCAGGTGTCGGTCGGATGGAGCAACGACTATCTCGATCGACAACGCGATAGAAACTCGAATCGCACCGACAAACCAATCGTTGCCGGTGAGGTCACCGCATCTCTAGTCGGCACCTGCGCCGTCGTCGCCCTCGTACTCTGCGTTCCACTTTCGATGCTCTCCGGTTGGCGAGCCGGTTCGCTGCACCTAGTCGCCGTTTCTTTGGCCTGGGCATACAACTTCAAATTGAAATCGACGATAGCCAGCGCCGTTCCGTACATGGTCGCCTTCGGGTTGCTTCCGGTGTGTGTCACGCTCGGCCTTACTCATCATCCGTGGCCGCGGCCGTGGGCAACTGCTGCTGCATCACTTCTCGGCCTCGGCGCTCACTTCGTCAATGTCTTGCCAGATTTGGACTCGGATCGCGTCACGGGCGTCAACGGATTGCCCCAGCGTGTTGGTTACGTGGCGTCACTCATCATTGGAGCACTTCTCATTGCAACGTCCACAGTTGTCATAGCGCTCTTTGCAATCGATTCCGCAAGTCCATTCCAATTGGGCTTTCTTGGAATGTCGTTGGGTGGTGCGACGAGTATTTTCATCATCGGCCTATCCGGCCGCACACGTCTCGCTTGGACCTTGACCCTGTGGTTGGCGGGATTGGCGGTGGCATCCCTCATCGTCAACGGAGGTTCGATTGTCGGCGGCTAGGAAGGTTTAGGCGTGAATCGTCAAATTGAGATCTGTGGATGGGACTTCTCGGGACTCGATGACCGATATGGCGAGAACGGCACCGATCACAAAGCCGGCGCCGATGAGCCGGGTCGCTGTTAATTCTTCAGCGAAGAACAGAGAACCGGCAAATATTGCCACGACCGGCTCAAAGGTCATGATGACCGAAGACACAGCAGCACCGACAATCTTTACCCCGGCAAACAGTGCAACCGTCGCACACGCAGTGGAGAACACACCCAAGAAAACCGCGTTGAGCCATCCGGTTGCATCAGAGGGGAAGTGAGCGGTAACCGAGCTCGGAGCCAATAACCAATACAGTGCGTACGAAGTTGCAGAGCCGATCATGACGAGGTTGACGCCGGTAAATAGATCGGTCTTTGGCATGACGCGGACGCTGATGATCATGTAGATGGAGTATTCAAGCGATGCACCCAAAACCAAGATCACGCTCGTCAAATTTCCATCACCGACCTGGCCGACCGTGATCACAATTCCGACAATGGTCAACAGGAGGCAGATAACAACAACTCGATTCGGCTTGTGCTTGTTCACCCACCATGAGAGTAGAACGATAAACACCGGATTGCTGTAGAAGATCACCACCGCAAGTCCGCTGTCGATGTGTTTGAGTGCGGTGAAATACATCAACGTGCCAAGAAAAAATCCGATCGCTCCGAGAAGGAAGATCTGAAAGCTAATTCTCCCACTTGGCCAAGGAGTTCCGCGCATGAAGATTGGTCGCACGCAGAGCATTAACAGTGATGCAATGGTGAACCGCGCCAAGAGAATTCCGACCGCATCGGCACCGTGGTCGAACGAGAAATTTGCAAACGTGGGGGCTAGTCCAAATCCAACGCTCGCAATCAGAACAAAAACTACACCGAATGCGCGAGATCGAGTAGGCACCGTGTGACTCTAGTCCTGCATGTATATGTTCGAGGTTTATGAGGTAAAATAGTTGGGTATGCATAGATTTTTTGCACGACCACTTGTCGCAATCTTGTGCATGGCCAGTGCGCTCGTCGTTGGAGCATCGCCTGCCACGGCCGCAGCGTGTGCCAGCGGAGGACCGTGCAAACTTGGTGACGTCGGTCCAGGTGGGGGAATCGTGTTCTACGACGCCGGTTCGCTGAAGTGGTGGGGCCGGTATCTCGAATTCAAAGGCGCCGTTCAGTGGCGCGTTCCGTGGAGTCCGAGCGGGTTTGACTTTTCGCCGGTCTTCAC
>CAYGOJ010000097.1:0-3850 GCA_964351545.1 uncultured Acidimicrobium sp. | reverse complement strand
ATCTGTTCGCCGAGTTTGGTGAGATAGGCGAGTGTGACCCCGCCCATGCATGCATCGACATGAAAGTTGATGTCGAACTCGCGGGCGATTGCAGCGATGCCGACAATGTCATCGATGACCCCCTGGGGATACTGCGGCGCGGAACCGACGATAAGGACGGTGTTTGTGTCAATTGCCGAGTGCATCGCTGCGACGTCTGCACGCCAGTCATCGCCAACCGGAATGCGTCGACTCTCGACGGCAAAGTATGCCGCGGCCTTTTCGAACGCGGCATGGGCCGATGTAGGCAGCACCATATTCGGGTGTTCGATCCCGCGTTCGGCCCTGGCGCGATCGCGAGCGGCCTTAACGGCCATCAACAGACTTTCTGTCCCGCCGCTGGTAAAGAAACCCGCAGAGTCGGCGCTGGCCCCCAACCACTGGCCGACGATGCTGATGACCTCTGTCTGCATCTGGGCGAGGCTGGGGAACGCAGCCGTGTTCAGGGCATTCTCACCGCTAAAGCGTCTGTAGGCCTCCTCGGCCACATCGGCGGCCTCTGGGCCGGCGTAGTAGGCGAGGGAGAAGGCTCGACCCTCACGCCAGCGCACATCGCTGTGACGACGAGACTCCATCTCGGCGAACACCTCGTCGGCACCCAGGCCACCGTTTAGAAAGTCGCTAGGTCCAAATGATTGAGGGTTAACCGATTCTGTCATGACAGAACGATAGACGAGGGTCTCACCTTGGCGGCGGGGAGGACAACCGAGTTCGTTACCACCGTCTACTTTACATAACTATGATTATGGGCGTTAGCCCGCACTCGGATTCAGTCGTTCCTCGACCAATGGCCTAGCCGCCTCAAGCAACCACTGCAGGGCCGCCTTGAAGTCTCGCGTGGTTGGATCTGTGGCCGGATCCAGATCGCCCTCCACATCGGCAATCGCACACTTGAGAATAAAGATCTGATCCTTCAGCGCATCTAGTTCGCTGCGGTTGACCACCAGTTCGTGCTCGCTTAGCTGCAGCTCGCTGGCTCGTTGCCTGGCGACCCAGTCCCATTGGCGGCACGCCTGGGAGCAAAATCGCCGCGGTCGCCCGGCCCCGGTCTGAACTTTAATCGGCGTTCGACACCAGTGGCAGCGTGGGCCATCATCGGATTTCGTCATGACAAAAAGGTATGTCGGTTACGGTGCTTTGTCGTGGATGGGCAGGGTTGATTACCCGACTCGGCATACTGAACAAGTGACAAACATGCCTCCAAGCCCACAGAGACTGTTTGCCAGCGATAATGCGGCCGGTGCCCATCCCCTAGTGATCGATGCTCTGAGCCGGGCAAATGCGGGCCATGCCCTGGCATATGGTCAAGACGAACTTACGCGCCAAACCTACGCGCGATTTAGCGAACTGTTTGATGCCGATGTGCGGACCTTATTTGTCTTCGGCGGCACGGGAGCCAATATCGTCGCCATTGGTGCAATATTGAAACCAGCAGAAGCAGTCGTATGCACAGTTCGAGCTCATATTGCCGTAGACGAGGCAGGAGCAGCCGAGTTTATTCTCGGAACGAAATTGATCGATCTCCCCTCTCCCGACGGCAAACTCCGTCCCGAACAATTGAGGGAGTTATCTGGAGTAATAGGCGACGAGCATCACGCTCAACCCGGGGTTGTTTCACTGACGCAACCAACGGAACTCGGTGTGTTGTACACCCCACAAGAGGTTCGGCTTCTTTGTGACACCGCCCACGACATGGGAATGTACGTGCACATGGATTGCGCCAGAGTGGCAAACGCCACCGCGGCACTGGGCGCCACTACTGCGGCTCTGCGAAGTTTCACCATCCAAGCCGGTGTGGATGTGCTCTCCTTTGGCTGCACCAAAACGGGTGGCGTATTTGGCGAGGCCGTGGTGTTTCTCAACCCGAAACTTGGACATCGTTCGCATTACTTGCGCAAGCAAAGCACTCAGTTGGCAAGCAAGATGCGGTTTATCTCCGCCCAATACAATGCACTGCTTACCGACAATCTCTTTATCGAACTCGGTGTGCGCGCCAACGCTGCCTCTCAATTGCTGTACGACGCCACTCATCACATTGGTTCACTCGGACTCACTCGACCACCACAGGTCAATAGCCTCTTCCCCACGATCTCGGACCCCGTCAAGACCCAACTTCAGGAGTGGTCATTTTTCTGGGACTGGGATGTGTCCCAGCGCCAAGTGCGTTGGATGACCGCATGGGATATTGAGCCAGCAGATGTCGATGACTTTGTCGCCGGAGTTAAGACCTTAATTGACTGAGTGATTAGTTTCATCTACAGTGACCTCAAGGACGACGAGATAAGGGTTGGTGGTCAATGGCGTCAATTGAGTTCGTCAATCGGAGAACCAGCACCGATGACTCGTGGATGGTCCACGCCGCATGTAGCGGACTCACCGATATTTTCTTCCCACCGCTAGCGGAGCGCCCGCAATCGCGCTTGCGTCGCGAGGCCGTGGCCCGAACGGTATGCAGCGAATGTCGCGTTTTTGAAACGTGTCGAGCGTTTGCTCGTGAACATCACGAGTATGGTTTTTGGGGTGGCGAATCGGAAGAAGAACGTCATAGCGCCGGTTATCACCTCATCGCCCCGATCGGCGTCCGAGCGATCGCTGGGCAATAACTTTTACGAGACCCCCGCCAACGCCGATGCGGTGGTTCAACAGGCGTGGCTGGATTATGGCGATCCCCGTCTCATCGAAAGACTCGAGGAAGTAAGCGCTCACGTTTCGACTAATCGGGTGTTTCGGGTCCATTTCACAGACTCGTCTCATGTCGTCGCCAAAATCTCTTCGTACGGTTCGTACTTTCTCTTCGCCGAGGATCACGACCGACTCTTTAGATTGCACAACCAACTGCAATCAACTCGTTGGAGCGGATTTCTAGCCCAGGTTCTTGATCAAAATGGTCGCCCATATACCTGGTACGACGGTCGGTGTTGGGCCGCCTTCTATACCGATGTCGAGCGTCGCGAGGCATTGCCGAGAATTCTCAGCGACCAGCAAGTCGAGTGCTTCGGGCGAGAAATTGCCCAATTTCACTTAGCGTGTGCAGCCGTCGCCCCACATCTGCCCTCGATGTCCAACTCCGTCAAAGGCGATGCCATTCATTTACTGGACCAACTCAGCAACGCATTCGCCCCACGCAATTTCTCGTTGCACGCCGAGGACATCGGCGTGCTGTGGAAAAGCACTCACCAGTTTCTTGAATACCTGGACAGCGTGCACTACGACGAATGGCAAAAGGTTCCAATCTTGGTGGATTGGAACCTGGGTAATTTCTCCGTCGAGACGACGGTGACGGGATTCAATTTATTTAGCCGCTGGGATTATGACTGGTTTCGCGTTGACTCACGTTTATTCGACTTCTACTTTTTATCCCGCGCATCATCTCGAACCGGCGACCGAACGCAATTTAGCTACTCTCCCCACACATTGGTCGAGCCGCGATTCCTCGCATTTGTTCGTGCCTACCATGAAATAAATCCACTGAGCGAAAGCGATATCCGCTTCCTGCCTTATGCATATAGATTTTTCATCCTCAATTATGTGATTCGTGAAGGTGCACGATTTTTTCGTGCCGACCTATGCACTCAGTTTCGGCGGGAAGTGGCGCGCCTGTATCTCCCCCAGCTAGACCAACTCGACATCGACCCGCTACTCGATATCGTCATGACGTAATTTCGCGCAATGCCTGTCGAAAATGTTTTCCCTTGGCGACATAGATAGCGCTACCAGCGCTGATTTCGTCGCCGCGCGCCTTGCCGGGTTTGACCACGGCTGGGGTTCCGACAGCAAGTGCTCCGGGTGGAACAATTGTGTCGTTGAGAAC
>CAYGOJ010000096.1:0-3886 GCA_964351545.1 uncultured Acidimicrobium sp. | reverse complement strand
GCCCAAGCCGCCGGAACGCTTCTTCGCCCCGGGGAGCGTGTCATGGTCGCCGGTGGTCCAGGTGTGTGTGAAGCGGTCGAGGCAGCTGGTGCGATAATCGTCGAGACCAATCCGGAAACGGTGGTGGTCGGATATCACAATACGTTTGACTATTGGTCTATGAGCCGAGCCGCTACGGCGGTGCGTAACGGCGCTCGGCTGATTGGCACCAATGACGACGCCACATATCCAACCCCTAGCGGTCCGATTCCGGGTGGCGGTGCGATACTTGCCGCCATCGCCACTGCCGCGGAAGTTACGCCTTTGATTGCCGGAAAACCGAATCCTCCGATGGGGCAATTCGTGCGCAGTGTTCTGCGAATAGACGATTTGTCGTCGGCGTGGATGGTCGGGGACCGCGACTCAACCGATGGCGCGTTTGCTCGGTCGATTGGTGCTCGCTTCGCCTTGGTGTTGTCTGGAGTGAGCAATGAAATCGATCCACAACAGACTCGACCCAATTTGGTAGTCGGCGACCTGGCCGAGTTTGCTCGGCATCTGTTGTAATGGCGCCTCGCCAGGCTCTGAGCGCGGTCTTGGTTAAGCGCGGTGTGGCCGTCTCGCTGGATGCCGCCGTGGACCTGATCGTTGCCGGACGGGTGCTTGTCAACGGTGCAACCGCCATGTCGGGTTCCCATCAGGTGGCGCCAAGTGATTCGATTCACATCACCGAACAGAGTCGTTTTGTAAGCCGAGGCGGAGACAAATTGCAGGGCGCCATCGAACACTTCAAACTTGATTTTGGTGGCAAATCCGTTCTCGATGTCGGGGCATCAACCGGTGGATTTACCGATTGTGCCTTACGGGCCGGGGCCACCCATGTAACCGCCCTCGATGTTGGTCATTCGCTCCTGCACGAGCGTCTCGCTAATGACCCGCGAGTCCTTGTTGTGGATAAATGCAATGCTCGCAGCCTTTCCGACCGGCGAAGCAATAGTCCGGTTCTAGATCATTACGACATCGTTGTTGCCGATCTGTCCTTTATTTCGCTCACCGCGGTGACCGATGCGCTGTGCAGCCGAGTTACACCAAATGGGGAGCTGGTGTTGCTGATTAAACCACAATTTGAGGCCACGAAATCGGAGGTGGACAAAGGCGCCGGAATAATTATGGATCCGGCGGTGCATCAGCGAGTGTGTGATCTGGTGATCGCCGCCTATCAATTGCGCGGTTGTGTGGTGCAAGGAATCATGCCTTCACCGATTCGCGGGGCCAAGGGAAATAGCGAATTTCTGTTGTACCTCCGTATGCCGCGCATCGTCATAGAGTGAAGCGCGGCAAAGACATAGTGTTGGTGTTCACACGGGAGGAGCAACGATGACGAATGTGTTCGTGATTGCTCACCACACGCGTACCGAGGTTGCTCCACTTATTGCCGAAGTAGATTCCTGGCTTGCCACGGCTGGCCACTACCTGTGGATGCAGCCAGCCGATGCCGAAGCCCACGACTTGACCCGACTTGCCAACGACCGCGATCCCGCGGATGCCGATGTCTTAATCAGTCTTGGTGGAGACGGAACAGTTTTGCGAGCCGTGCACATGCTGAATGGTGCTCCGGTGCCAATCCTTGGAGTCAATGTTGGCACCCTTGGCTATCTCACCGAAGTGGAACCCGCCGATCTGCTGTTCAGTTTGCAGTGTTGGATGAATGGAAAGCAGGGCGCCGATTACATCCTTGACTCGCGAATGATGCTCCAGGCAACGGTGCAACGAGCCGACGATACGACGACGGTGACTTGGCGCGCATTGAACGAAGTGGTCTTAGAACGACAGCAATCCGGACACACCATTTGGCTTGATGTCAGCATTAACGACGAGGTTTTTGCAAGATATTCGGCCGATGGGTTGATCGTTTCAACTGCCACCGGTTCGACTGCCTATTCGATGTCGGCACGCGGGCCGGTGATGTCGCCGCGCCACCGGGCGATGATCGTTACGCCCGTCTCCCCACACATGTTGTTTGATCGTTCCCTAGTACTTGATCCGCAGGAGTCGTTACATATGCGAGTGGTTGGCACGCGACCCGTGGATATCGCCATTGATGGTCGCCGTGTGACAAGCCTCAAGCATGATGATTGCGTGATGTTCGAACCCGACACGGCGATGGCTCATTTCATTCGCTTTGAGCAACCGAAGTTTCACCAAATTGTGCGGGCAAAGTTTGGTTTAGGAGACGAGTAGTGCTCACAGAGTTGCATATTGAAAACATGGGTGTGATCGAAACTCTTGACCTAGTCATTGGCCGTGGACTAATTGCTCTCACTGGCGAGACAGGGGCTGGCAAGACAATGCTGGTGGAAGCGATCAATCTGCTCGTGGGAGGGCGCGCAGATTCAAGCGTCATTCGACCAGGAGCCACCGAGGCCCGGATCGAAGGTCGATTTGTTGACGGCGAGTCCGAAACGGTGTTGTGTCGAGTCATTCCCTCCGATGGTCGATCGAGGGCTTATGTCAATGGTCGATTGGCCACGGTGGCAAATCTTGCCGAACACGGCGCGGGGCTAGTTGACCTGCACGGCCAACATGCGCATCAAAGCTTGCTTGGCGCGAGTGCTCAGCGACAAGCGCTAGATCACTACAGCGGAGTGGACCTGGTCCCACTGCGTGAGTCTCGAGCCAGACTTACCGAAATTCACGCCAATTTGGCCGCGATTGGCGGAGATGAGCGAGCACGAGCCCGTGAAGTTGATCTGTTGCGGTTTCAGGTGCAGGAAATCTCGACTGCCGCGCTCGGCCGCCCCGATGAAGATACGGTGTTGTCGAAAGAGGAAGACCTCCTTGCGGATTCGGTCTCGCATCGCCAGGCCCTGTGGCAGGCAGTCGCGGCACTGACCGACGAAGGTGGCGCGAGCGACTCCCTTGGTACTGCAGTGTTTGCGCTAGGCCACCGCGAAGCCTTGATCGATTTGGAAACGAGATTGCGAGGATTACAGGGCGAGTTAGACGATGTGTCGACCCAATTGCGAAACACCGCCGAAGGTATCGAAGAAGATCCGCAACGGTTGGACGAGATTCGCCAGCGCCGACAGTTACTCGTTGATTTACGACGCAAATACGGTGAAACCCTTGATGAAGTCATCAGTTATGGCGATCAAGCAGCGTCTCGATTGGCCGAACTCGAGGGCTACGAGGCGCGGGCCAAAGTGCTCGAAATGGAGCGAATAGCGGCTGTTGCCGAGTTAGAACGAGCCGAGGAGGTTGTCGGCACCACACGTCGCAAGTCGGCTCCGCGGCTGGCAATAGAAGTGCAAACCCACTTGCGACATCTGGCCATGGCTAATGCGGTACTAGATGTCGAGGTTGGCCATAACCCTGGAGATGAGGTCAAGTTTCTTTTGGCGGCAAATCCAGGTTCAGATCCACAATCCCTGACCAAGGTGGCCTCCGGCGGCGAACTTGCACGGACAATGCTTGCCCTACGCCTGGTCCTTACAGAAGCCCCTGACACCTTGGTGTTTGACGAAGTTGACGCCGGAGTCGGCGGCGAGGCAGCGGTGGCGGTCGCTCGAGCCCTCGGAGAATTGGGGAAACGACATCAGGTTTTGGTTGTGACACATCTTGCCCAAGTTGCGGCTACGGCAACACAACAGATCAAGGTGACTAAAACAGTGAGAGACAAGAAAACCTATGCCCAAGCCACACCGTTAGGGCATGAAGATCGGATTGCAGAAATCGCGCGGATGCTTTCCGGCGGAGTGGCCGAATCGTCCGCATTGCAACATGCGCGTGATCTCTTAAGCGAAAACTCTATGCGAGTAAGTGGGTCCAAGCAACCGCGGAGTTAGTCCTACTGCAGGTATACTTATCTCCCGTCGTAGATGAAAACGTTTTAGCGCTGGGACGGGAG
>CAYGOJ010000095.1:0-3981 GCA_964351545.1 uncultured Acidimicrobium sp. | reverse complement strand
GGCATCGGCAGGGCATCCATGTCACCGCGAAGCATGACCGTTGGGCCGGGCTTGCCTCCCGTAAGCAGCGCGGCAACTCCGCTCGTGGTCTTGTGCAAGGTGATGTCCAGTGGTAAATCTTCAAGTTCGCTGAGTAGCCGCTCGCGAGTCTTGGGGAGGTCAAGTCCTATTTCTGGCCAACGGTGCAGATCTCGACGAAGTTCACGAGCCCGACCGAGGAGTCCCTCGGAGTGTTCACGAATTCCTGTAGCCGAGCCATGTCGCTCGGTCGCTGGGGCAGTTTTTGGTGTTGTGGCCATGACCCATGGTAGGCACGGGGGGATGTCGAAGCCCGATGCGGAACTGATCCAGCATGTCGATCCGAACGGCGTGGTTCTGGGAATGGTGTCGCGGTCTCAGATGCGTGCAAGAAATTTGTGCCATCGAGCGGTGTTTGTGGCCGTTCACTCAGAGGATGGATGTCTATTGGTTCATCGACGCGCCGAGTCCAAAGATCTATGGCCGGGCCAGTGGGACATCGCAGTCGGTGGAGTAGTCATCGACGACGAATCCTATGAAGTCGCGGCCATCCGTGAATTTGACGAGGAGATTGGAATTAGCGGAGTTTTGCTCGAACATTTGAGCGATGGCGCGTATCGCGATTCCTCCGTGAACCTCATAGGTCGATGTTTTCGATTGCGTTCAAACGGCCCATTCACATATCGCGATGGAGAAGTGGTAGAAACCAGACTCGTCACACCGCTCCAATTTGCAAAGATGACCAACGAGTTTCAGTTTGTGCCCGACAGTATGGCACTGGTGCTTCCACATCTTGGAGACTTTTGCTCATCGATTGTTTACGATGGTGGCAAACCCAAGTGAAAGGCAAGTCCGATGCTCACCGTTGAGTTCACGATCGAACCATTTGTAGAAGGTGCGCCGGGAGCCCATGTCACGGCCGCCGTCGCGGCGGTTGAATCGCATGGAGTTTTCGTCGAATTCGGTCCGTTTGGCTCGTCATTTTCTGTATCACAGAACCTGCTTCCCCATGTGATTGCCGACCTAATGAAGGCGGCATACGACAACGGGGCCACATATGTGAGCGTCACGGTTGCTCTAGGTGGTGATAGGAAGTGAGTGATATTTCTCATCCGTTGCTCACCGCCCTCGGACCGGTTGTTACCGCCGTTGGAGCACAGATAGTTTCTGCCAGTGAGATCCAAAGCGCCGACATTCCACTCGTCTGGGAAGGGACAACAATCGCCGGCGTGCGACTACCGTTGCTTCATGGTGCGCTTGATCGATTGATTGAAAGCGTGGAACGCGAACTTGGTGGGCAGCTGGCCGCCTTATCTAGGAATGACAAGCAAATTGCAATTCGGATGCTTGACGAGCGAGGCGCGTTCATTTTGCGCCGCGCCGTCGAAGATGTAGCGGACGCAATGGGCGTTTCGAGAATCACCGTGTACAACTACCTCAACGCATTGCATCGCTAAACCGACGTCCTATAACTTTCGTAGGTGAACCTCAGAGATGCGATGATCCGCCTGCTTATGCAATACAAGCGATGCCCGTAGGCGAGTCGGTGCAATATTGTCGTGTAAGTTCCGACCATTGATGTCGCGCCAGATGGTACGCGCCACTTCAACGGCCTCTGCATCGGACAAATGCACGAAGTGATTGAAGAAACTGTCCGGATTCTTGAATACCGTTTGACGTAGGGCAAGAAACCGCTCTACATACCAATTTTCAATGTCTGATTCCGCCGCATCGATATAGATCGAAAAGTCGAAGTAATCGGACACGAATTCGGATGCCTCGGAACCGACCTGCAACACGTTGAGTCCCTCAATGATCAGAATGTCGGGCTGGTGCACCACCTCTTGTTCACCTTCAACAATGTCGTACACAATGTGGCTATACACAGGTACCGAAACTTCAGCATTTCCAGCCTTCACATTGCGCAGAAACTGGAGTAAGTGTTTGGTGTCGTAACTTTCGGGGAATCCTTTGCGGTTCATGATTCCACGTTGTTCAAGGGTCGCATTTGGGTACAGAAAGCCATCGGTAGTGACGAGCTCAACCCGTGGGTGTTCGGGCCAGCGGGTGAGAAGCGCTTGAAGAATTCGAGCCGATGTGCTTTTGCCGACCGCCACACTTCCGGCGATTCCGATGACGTATGGCATCTTCGGAGCAAGCGTCCCTAGAAATGTTGACGATACCCGATGCAAATTTTGGGTCGCGCTGACGTACAAGTTGAGCAGGCGAGTCAGGGGTAAATAAACGGCGACCACCTCGTCGAGATCGATGCGGTCATTTATTCCGCGAAGCGCATTTAGGTCACTTTCGCTCAGCGTGAGGGGGGTTTGAGCCCGAAGTTTTGCCCATTCATCGCGACCAAAACGTTCGTATCTGCCGCTGTCGGCTGCATCAATCACGAACTTGGATTAGCGACTCCACGGAGCGTGGCCGGATACCGCACCATCGCCACCAGTGAGCACATCGACACCGGTTTCGGTGACCAAAATCGTATGTTCGAATTGCGCGGTGCGTTTGCCATCGGCCGTCACCGCCGTCCACTCGTCTTCCCACATTCGGTGCTGCCAGGTGCCGAGAGTGATCATCGGTTCAATCGTAAAAGTCATCCCGGGCCGCATAACAGTGTTATTGCCCGGATCATAATAGTGAAGGATTTGCACATCGGTGTGAAACTGTTCACCGATTCCGTGACCTATGAAGGCCCTAACGACTCCAAGTCTGTCCTGCTTGGCACGGTTTTCGATTGCCTTGCCGATGTCACTGAGAGGTCGACCCGGCTGAACCGCTTCGATTCCCCGCCAGATGCACTCCTCGGTTATTCGAATCAGGTGTTTGCTCTCGTCATCCACTTCGCCAACTGGGAACGTGGCGTTGGTGTCGCCGTGAACTCCACCGATATAGCAGGTGACATCCAAATTGACGATGTCGCCATCCAGCAAAACTCTCGAATCGGGAATTCCGTGACAAATAACTTCATTGACTGATGTGCAAACACTTTTTGGAAATCCGGAGTAATTGAGCGGGCTCGGATATGCATTTCGTTCGATACACAGTTGGTGGACGTAGGCATCGATTTCATCCGTGGTGATGCCCGGCTTGAGAACTTGACCGGCTAGGCGCAGAACTTCGGCGGCAATCGCTCCGGCGACGCGCATGCGCGCAATGACATCGGCAGATTTAATTGCCGATTCGTTCCAGCGATTCACTTCACCGGTCTCGGCATAAGGTGGACGCGCAATGTGCGTCGGTACCTCCCGACGCGGACTCACAGTTCCCGCGATAACCCGACCTTCAAGCGGCTTGTGACAGCGCTTGTACTTGCGACCACTTCCGCACCAGCAGGTGTCGTTGGCTGTAGGCAGCACCTCAGGGGGTGTCGTTGGCGTCATCATTTTCATTGTGCCTCTCAGGATACGGCTCTGCCGAAGCCAACGCGAAGCAAATGCGACTGGGCTCTACTGGTTGAGCGGAATCCAGTTGCCGTGAAACCCATTGGGTACCCGAGCGGGAAGGTGCACGACGGCGACTGGCTCTTGGGTAAAACCCTGGCTGTCAATGATCGCAAGTTCAGACAGATTGGTCTCGAGATTGTGGCGTAGGGCCATTACCCAGCCGTCGTCCTCAACGGCATTTTCGAAACGAGGAACAAAAACTGGTTCCCCGTAGCCGAAGTTCTTGCCATCACCTCGAACTTCACTGGTCGCAGAAGCCAGGTCATGTTTGACGAGAACATCTTGAATGAAGTCGCCTCGAACACCGGCCCCATAGCCAAACCTGTTCTTGCTACCGATGAGACGCTCGTCGATGCGTGGAAATTCCATTGGCCGATCATCGAGACTCTTATGTTTTGCCGTTCCGTTTGTCGGATTCAATATCCATTGGTCAAGTGTCGGTGCGCCCTCATTGGGTCCGCGTGTCTCGGATGCAAACATTTTGTTATGGCGCACCGCATCGAGAACGACC
>CAYGOJ010000094.1:0-4102 GCA_964351545.1 uncultured Acidimicrobium sp. | reverse complement strand
GATATACACAAGAACCTGAGTGATTGCGACGAATTCGGCCGCCAACAACAAGTACTGCGCGGCAACACCGGCCAGGACGACCACCAACCACAGCGCGGCGTGAACGACATTGCTAGTGGTTACCACTCGCAAAGCGCCAACCAGCATCATTGCGGCAATGATCCCGAACCCGATATTTTGCGCCACCATAAGTACGTCCGCCTACTTCTTCTTCTTATCGGCGCCGACTTCAAGTGCGGGCGCCTCTGGCACGGTTTCCATCCACTCGCTCAATTTCGTCTTGTCATGGAGCAGATCGGCGATGTTGGGCTCGGAGTACTCGTATTCAGGGCTCCAGAACAACGCATCAAATGGACACACCTCGACACATATTCCGCAGTACATACACAGCGCGTAGTCAATGTCGAAACGGTCGAGTTTGTTTACGGTACGCACCTTGCCGCCTTCGCGACGAGGGGGTGCAAGATCTTTGTGCGCTTCGATGTAAATACACCAGTCCGGGCACGAGCGAGAACACAACATACACGAGGTGCAGTTGTCCTGGTGCAGGGCGATAACCCCGCGAGAACGAATTGGTGGAATTTCCTTTTCGTGCGGGTACTGCACTGTGTTGGCACCCTTGGTGATAGTTCGCATCATGGTGCCGAAGGTGACACCAAGGCCCTTGACTAAACCCGGAATTTTTGCCATTACAGCGCCACCTTTAATACTGCGGTGACCATGATGTTGGCCAGCGATACGGGAATGAGAATCTTCCATGCAAAACGCTGTAACTGATCTTCACGAAAACGGGGGTAACTAAATCTGACCCACATGATGATGAATACAACGAGCATCATCTTGCTCAGCAAGATCAGCGGTCCAACCACATTCATCCAATTGGAAACATCATTTACCGAAGTCCATCCAAACCATGTGAACGGCACTCCCCAACCACCGAGGAAAAGTACTGACGCAATCATCGCGAAAACTCCGGCCGTGGCGAATTCCCCGATGAAGAAGATCAGAAAGCGAAATCCCGAATACTCGGTCATGTAACCAGAGACGAGCTCCGACTCGGCAATCGGCATGTCAAATGGCGCCTGAGTGAGCTCCGCCTGAATCGAAATCATGAATACGATGAATCCGACCATCTGGGTGAGGAGATACGGATTTCCCAAACCGTCGAAGCCGAACATCGAACCGGTATTTTGCGCCACCACAATCTGTTGCATGTTCATCGTGCCAGCCTGAATCACGACGCCAATGACCGCCAGGACCATCGGCAATTCATAGGCAATGAGCTGGCCGGCGGCGCGTAAACCTCCCAGTAACGAATACTTATTGGCGCTTGCCCATCCCGCCATCAAGATTCCAAGAACTGAAATCGATGACACGGCCAACGCATAAAACACACCCGTTTCAAAGTCTGTGAAATATGCATCAGGACCGAATGGGACAACAACAACCAGCAGGAACGTGCTCACCAAGACCACGATCGGCGCAATTTTGAAAATGAATTTGTCGGCGCGTTGCGGGACTATGTCTTCCTTTTGCAGCCACTTGCCGACCTCGGCGACCAATTGCAGCGATCCATACGGGCCGGCCTCCATTGGGCCGAGGCGACTTTGCATGAACGACATCATTTTAAATAGGAACAGGTAGACGATCGTTCCGGCCGGAAGCAACACCGCCACCAAACCGCCGAGAACACGCAGCAGCGACTGACCCCAGTAAGGAATTTCGAGAGCAAGTAGTGACTGGATCATCGATCGATGTCGCCAAGAATGAAATACAGCGAAGCAAGAATGGTGATGATGTCGGGCACATAGACACCTCTCAGCAACCACGGCGTGATCGAAATATTGTTGAAGCTCGCCGAGCGAATCTTCACCCGAAACGGACCAAGGTCACCCCTCGACACGACGTAGTACCCCATTTCGCCGAGCGGGTTTTCGGTTGATACCCAAGCCTCACCCTCGGGAACCTTGATGATCTTGGGAACCTTGGCCATCACCGGGCCGCTCGGTATTCCGTCCAACAGTTGATCGACAATCAGCGTGGCCTCGCGCGTCTCTTGCAAGCGGATCCAACAACGAGCGAAACTATCGCCGTCCGGGTGAGTCCATACCTTGAAGTTCACCTTGTTCCATGCCATCGCAATTTCTTGGTCGCGACGAAGATCCCAGTCCACGCCGCTGGCTCTTAGGTTTGCTCCGGAAAGTCCGTATTGCAACGCGACACCGCGGGGAATGATTCCGATGCCGCGAGTTCGCGACTGAAAGATTTCGTTTCCAAACAACAGCGTTTCAATTTCATCGCAGAAATTTCGCAACTTCTTCATCACCGCTTTGGTTTCATCGATAAAACCAGCAGGTAGGTCTTCTTTGAGTCCGCCAATTCTGTCAAAGTTTGGATGGAACCGTCCTCCGGTTGCGGACTCAATGAGGTTCAAAACATATTCGCGATCACGGAATGCCAGAAACACTGGGGTAATTGCGCCAAGTTGCACCCCTAGGTCGCCCAGAAACAGCGACACATTGGCTATTCGCGATAACTCAAAAAGAATTGTGCGAATCCATTGCGCGCGCGGCGGCGCTTCCACACCCATGAGTTTCTCGGCCGCCAAAATAAATGGAACCTCGTTGGCAAAACTTCCCAACCAATCGATGCGATTTACCAGTGTGGTGACCTGGGGATATGTACGAACCTCGGTGAGTTTTTCGTAACCGCGATGCATGTAACCACACGATGGTTCGGCCCACACAACCTGCTCGCCATCGAGTCGGGCGATAATGCGCAATGTTCCATGCGTGGCCGGATGCTGCGGACCAATGTTGAGAGTCATTCCCTCGGTCTCAAGTTCCAAATTCACCCGCGCATCGGCAGCCTGGCCGGCGATGTAGGAAAGTTTCTGACGGTCTCCGAGGCGATCAGTTGTCAGGGTCATGTGGCGACCTCTTCGTCGGGCACGGCGCCACCTGGCAATGGCTCGACATCAACAATGCCCGGCCATGGCTTGACCATCCGAGCAAGTAAGGGAAAATCCTTGCGTAACGGATGCCCCTCGAAATCTATGGGGAGATACAAGTTGCGTAGATCCGGATGTCCAAGAAAATCGATTCCAAACATTTCGTGTGCTTCTCGTTCATGCCAATTTGCGCCCGCATACACGCCCGCAATCGACTCGATCGACGGTGTGTCGTCGGCAACATCAACTTTAAGAGTCACACCAACCCGACTAGCCAAACTGACCAATCGAACGAATACCTGCATCCGGGTGTCGCCACCTGCGTAGCCAGATCTAATCGTTGTGTCTCGCTCGGGCGGCGGCTCGGTCGGATCGTCTTCGCCACGACCAAAGGGTGAAGGCATCCAATCGATCGCCGAGAGGAAACAGAAGTAGTCGAATCCAAGCGAGTCTCGAAGTTTTTGGTGAACTTCTCGCCAGGACTCGTTGCGCACACGCACCCACACGTCATCGCCGGGCTTAACAAAAACCTCCAACACGGCATCGCCAAGCGTGGCTTGAATATCAGTCGCCAACTGCTGCCGGATATTGTCCACAATTTCTGGCTTGGTGGTATCAGTGGCGGACGACAACTGGCTCACCGCGCCTTTCCGCCTCGGCCGAGGCGATTAATGATGCGTCCATTGATTTCGTTCCCTCGCCACGCCAACGTGCGCTCATGTCTTCGTTCTTGATTCGCTGTTGCAGCAACACGATCCCTTCAAGCAATGCTTCGGGCCGTGGTGGACAACCGGGCACATATACATCCACGGGAATGATTTGATCCACGCCCTTGGTGACCGAGTAGCTGTCCCAATACGGTCCCCCACAGTTGGCGCAACTTCCCATCGAGATGACGTATTTTGGTTCCGGCATTTGCTCGTACAGGCGTTTAATGGCGGGGGCCATTTTGTCGGTGACGGTTCCGGAGATCACGACGAGGTCGGCTTGACGCGGACTCGCCGGAAGTGGAATCACACCGAGTCGCATCACGTCATATCGCGGCGAACCAAACGCCGCGCCCATTTCGATTGCACAACACGCCAGTCCCCACTGGTACACCCACAGGCTGTATGTTCGACCAAGATTGAACAACGTTGCCAGTGGCTTTGG
>CAYGOJ010000093.1:0-4456 GCA_964351545.1 uncultured Acidimicrobium sp. | reverse complement strand
AGTGGCTCGAGAATTGCTCCAGGCCGCGTCATGATCCCAATACTCATGGCGGGGGCCATCGGCATGTTTGCCTCGATGGCCGGGACGCGGGGATTGATGCACTACTTTCGCCGCTTAGGTAAGGGTCAGCCAATTCTCGGCGCTCTCGACCGTGGGCCAGAGTGGCACATGAGTAAGCAGGGCACACCGACGATGGGTGGCATCGCAATATTGTTTGCCGGTGCGCTCGGCTGGGCCGTCGCCCATATTCGTCCTGGGTTGCCATTTTCTGATCAGGCGATGATCATTTGGTTGGCCGTCATTGTTCTTGGTCTAATCGGTTTTTTCGATGACTATCTAAAGGTGCGTCGTCAGCACAACCGAGGAATTTTTTGGAAGAAGAAGGGGTGGATCACATTCGGCATCACGGTGATCTTGCTGTGGATTCTTGCATCAACCACAGGGGTCCACGAAACTCTTTCATTCACGCGAGCCACGAACCCTGGGTGGGATCTGACCGGTCCGCTGTTTGTGTTGTGGACCGCTCTGATGGTGTGGAGCACGACGAATGCCGTGAATGTCACCGATGGTTTGGACGGATTGGCCGCCGGTTCGGCGCTATTCGGGTTTTTGGCGTTTACGATTATCGCCTACTGGGCATTTCGTAATCCCAGAATCTACGACATCGTCAATCCACTTGACCTAGCCGTGTTGTCGGCCGCAATGGCTGGGGCGTGCGGTGGATTCCTGTGGTGGAATGCCGCCCCTGCACGAATCATCATGGGCGACGTCGGTGCGCTTGGTATCGGGGCAGCGCTGGGCATGCTTGCCGTCACCACCAACACGCATCTCTTGTTGCCAATAATTTGTGGAATCAACGTCTTCGAGGCCGGGTCGGTGGCGTTGCAGATGGGAGTGTTCAAGGCGTCGGGCCGCAAAAGGCGATTGCTGAAAATGTCGCCAATTCATCATCACTTCGAACTCAACGGTTGGCCCGAGACGACGGTGATCATTCGATTCTGGATCATTTCGGGGATCTGTGTGGCCACCGCGGTGGCACTTTTCATTGCCGATTTCACGGCGGAAGTGCGGCTCAAATGAGCTCGACATTGGTGTACGGACTGGCAGTCGCTGGTGAAGCCGTTGCTCGCGCATTGGTGGAGCGAGGCGAACGGGTGGTGTTGGCCGACGATTTCATCACAGCCAAACACCAGGATCTGGCAGTCGAACTTGGAACAGTGCTCATCGATGGAACCGACATGACGGAGATTGACCGTCAGTTGCGAAATATCGATCGGGTGGTTCCGGCGCCGGGTGTGCCGCAACGGCATCGCATAATTTCTGAATCGCGGGCACTCGAGGTTCCGCTGATGTCCGAACTCGAGGTGGCCTATCGCATCGAACAGGAGCGCGATGGCGGCCCGCGGACGATGGTCGGAGTCACCGGCACCGATGGCAAAACAACCACAACATTGATGGCCGCAGCAATTTTGACCAAGGCGGGACACAGCACCATGGCGGTCGGAAATACCGAAACCCCGTTGATCGCGGCCCTACATACTCCAACTCAAGTGTTTGCGGTGGAATGTTCAAGTTTTCGACTTTTATACACCGAGCAATTTCGCCTTCGCGCTTCGGTGTGGTTGAATTTCGCCCCCGATCATTTGGACTGGCACGACGATCTTGCTTCGTACCGAGAGGCAAAGGCAAAAATTTGGCAGTACACGCGTGCCGGCGATGTGGCGGTTGCTCCAGCCGGCGATGAACTTCTGCTTGGAATAGCACGCGAGACGGCGGCCCGTACGGTGACTTTCGGTTCGGACAGGGGGGACTACAACGGCATCGATCGTCATCTCGCATCTCCGCATGGTTTGATCATGGCGGCCGACGACATGAAGCGTTCTTTGCCGCACGATGTGACTAACGCGCTAGCCGCGGCAGCAATTTGCATCGAAGCCGGCCTTGCCGAGCCGCAACATGTGGCTCAAGCGTTAGCCGAATTCGAACACGCCCCACATCGAATTCAATTTGTCGCCGAGGGCGACGGAGTGCGTTGGTTTGATGATTCCAAGGCAACCTCACCTCATGCCGTGCAGGTTGCTCTTCGTTCGTTTGACAACATTGTGCTTATTGCCGGTGGTAGGAATAAAAACCTGGATCTGTCGTCGATGGCAAGTGAACCGAGTCGGATGCGCTCGGTAGTGGCGATCGGAGATTCCGTCTCCGATATTGCCAACGCCTTTGAAGGTGTGTGTCCAGTCGAAACTGCGACTTCGATGCTGGACGCGATTCGCATCGCTCGACGGTTATCCAAGTCCGGCGATGTTGTACTGCTGTCGCCTGGATGTACGAGTTTCGATTGGTATTCAAATTACGGCGAACGCGGCGACGACTTTTCGCGTCTCGTAGTCAACGAACTCGGAAAGGAGATCAAACATGTCGACAATAATTAGCGGCAATTCATTGACACCTTCACAGCGTCGGCGGGCGACTCTCGACCGCAAGGGTTTCTCCGAGTCGAGACGATTAGCGACTAAGGCACCAACGCGCGCGTTCTATTGGATCACGGCGTCAATTTCAATGTTGATTCTGTTCGGACTCATTATGGTCCTGTCCTCGTCTTCGATCGTGGCCATCAATCGAGGTGGATCGGCGTGGAACATGTTTCGCAAACAGGGCACATGGGCGATGTTCGGCGCATTTGCGATGGTCACCACGTATCGAATGCCGTATCACATGTGGCGACGGTGGGTGACGCCCGTACTTATTTTCGCATTCTTCCTGATGTTTCTTCCGTTTGTTCCCGGTCTTGGAATCAGCATCAATGGTGCTCGGGCGTGGGTGTCTCTAGGGCCAATCAATTTCCAGCCCTCCGAAGTTTTGAAACTTGCCGTGTTGCTGTATTGCTGTAACTTGCTTGGACGACGCCGCGGCGAAATTACGAACCTGCAACGAACTTTCATACCCGTGATCGTCGTCTGGGGAATCTCCGGTGGCTTGTGCCTGATGCAGGGAGATCTTGGTGGTGCAATCGTATTTTCGGCAATTATCTTGTCGGTCCTGTTCATCGCCGGAGCGCCCCTGCGCCTCATCGGTGCGAGTGCCGCAATCGCCGGAACAATGGGGCTCGGCGCCGTCATGGTGACCGCAACACGGCGCAACCGCTGGACGGCCTTTCTAGATCTGAACGGAACGAAGGGCCATTACGGATATCAGGTGTGGGAGTCCATTTTAAGTATCGCCAATGGCGGGCTTCTCGGAGTGGGCGCAGGCGAGGGAACAGGCAAATGGGGTTATGTTCCGCTAGCACATAGCGACTTTATTTTTGCCATCATCGCCGAGGAGTTTGGACTTGTGGGTTCGCTCGGCGTGATCGGTGGTTTTCTCATTCTCGCCTACTTTGGTATTCAAGCGGCCATTGGTGCGCGTGATCCGTTCGGCGCCGTCCTTGCCGGTGGTATCACGACATGGTTTTGCACTCAAGCATTCATCAACATCGGTGGTGTGACCGGTGCGATGCCGGTAACCGGATTAACTCTTCCTCTCATCTCGTACGGTGGAAGTTCATTGTTCATGTCGATGGCGGCGGCCGGTCTGTTGCTTAATGTTGCCCGTAACATGAAGTAGGCGACATCCTTATGAACGCGATTCGATGACATCTCGTCGGTCTCCAACATTTGCCGTAATTTCTGGTGGTGGAACAAGTGGACACGTTGTGCCGGCCATTGCGATTGCAGAACTTCTTGTCGAGTCTGGGCATTTGCCAGAATCGATTCATTTCATCGGCTCGGATCGTGGCGCCGAATACAGCATGTTGCCAGGATCACCATATCCGCACACTTTTCTACGGGTTGACGGACTCCAACGAGGTTTGAGTCCACGAGCGTTGGTGCGAAATGTGCGGATGGTGCCGATGATGTGGCGGGCGGTTCGATCGGCCCGCACATTGCTGGCGGAAATGCGGCCGAGGGTGGTTGTCTCGGTCGGCGGGTATGCCAGCATTCCGGCCACACGAGCGGCTCATCAAATGAGAATTCCCGTCGTTACATGTTCATACGACCGCAGCCCTGGCCTAGCAACACGGCTGCAGTCGCGTTACGCGGCGGTCAGCGCGGTGGCGTATCTGCCTAGCGAACTGAACAATGCTCGCCTCACGGGGGCTCCCGTACGAGCCGGTTTGCGACATCTCAATCGATCTGTTTCGCGAAACGAAGCGAGAGCGAGATTGAACATTGCCAAGGATCGACGGCTAGTCGTGCTGATGGGTGGATCACTTGGTTCGGCGGTATTGAACTCTGTGCTGCGAGGGCTCGTCGAGCAATGGGCCGGTCGCGTTGATCTATCGATGTTGCATCTGAGCGGTATCCGTTACTTCAACGAGCCGCTGCCCAACCTCGGATCGTCGGCCGAACGAATTGACTATCTACGGCTGGCATATTGCGAGAACATGGCCGATGTCTATGCGGCCGCAGACCTC
>CAYGOJ010000092.1:0-4495 GCA_964351545.1 uncultured Acidimicrobium sp. | reverse complement strand
CTCGTCCGGATCGATGCCAACACCCACGATTGCCATCTTTTCGCCTCGAGCAACTTCGACAAATGTGCGACCTGGAGTCAATTTGATGACCGCGCCGGCCGAGTCGGTCAATGTAAAGGGAATCAGTCGATTAGCTCGCTCCCATGTGCCGCTGATGGCCACGCCACCCGTAAATACCGTGACTTTGCCGCTGCCCAAAGTCTTTGAAGTTGGGCTGTAACTATTGCTGTACTCGACTTCAAGAATGACGACATTGGTTACATTCAATGGCACGTCTTGGTGATCGACATGAGATTCTTCGTTTTGCCAGCGCAGGAACCTTTGGTCATTTTCGCTCCAATCCCAGCGCACCTTGACGCCGTCCATCGAAAGCTTCACGCCGTCTACTTTTTGGGCCGATGTTGGCAGAGCATCGCTTGCCGTGCGATAACTGAATTGGGCCGGCGGCGGACCGGAACCATCCGGTGCAAGCGTCCATAGCTTTGAAGTCTCGGCGAACAAATCGTGCGGCGCGGGCCGACTGCTATCGCGAAAGTACCCGCCTTCTTTGTTGGCCACCGTGTAACTGAGGTCGACAAGATCGGACTTGCGAATTGAACTGCTCACCTGCGGATTTCCTCCGCTCCAGACAAACAGCGGCTTGTTCAGCGACCCAACCAAATTGATGTCCTGGAAGCGTCCGCTACGAATTGGTCCAACTGGATCGCTTCCCTGGCTGTGAAACACAGCGGCAAACCTCGTCAGTTTTTCGACATTTTCCTCGAAGATGATGTCGGCTTGATTAAGTCCGTACTGCGGCATTGCCTTGGGATGGTTATCGATCTTGACCACCATTGCAGAACGACTCAGTATTGATGTATCCGCGGCCAACTCACCCGTGAGTGGGTTGACAACGACCAATGGAACGGTCGTTGTGGTCGCTGGCTCAACTGCGGTTGTTTCGGTGACAACACTTTCTGTGGTAACCGACGGCGTCGATCCACCGCACGCACCGAGGGTGGCAATCAGGCCGGCGACTAAGACCAATTTGAGACGAGTTGATTTGAGGGGTGACATTGAACGGGGCTCCTCTTACATTTCCCTGAGCAAAGCAATGCGCTCGGCCAGTGGCGGATGGGTATTAAAGAGTTTATGTAATGAACCCAGTCGACCAGAGTCTTTCACTCCTGAAAGGGGCTGTTCGATCCACATATGAGCGGTTGCCATACTGGCCGAATGGGTGGTCGTTGTGTCGGCCTGCAACTTTTCCAACGCCGATATGAGACCGGGTGGATATCGGGTGATTTGACATGCCGACACATCGGCGAGAGTTTCGCGACGGCGACTGATCGCCGCCTGCATCAGCCGGGCCAGGATCGGTGCGAAAATGAGTAGGGCGAAACCGACCAGGGCAAGTGGATTCGAACCGTTCTGGCGATCGCCGCCCCGATGCGCTCGCCCTCCATTCCACCACATCATCCGAATCGCGATATCAGTGATGATCGCCACCGATCCGACAAGCGTGACCGCCAATGTTGAAACCAAAATGTCGTAGTTTCGGATGTGCGACAGTTCGTGCGCCAACACACCTTCGAGTTCGACTCGATTCAATTTTTCTAGCAGCCCGGTCGTCACCGCAATTGCCGCATGGCGAGGATTGCGTCCTGTGGCGAAGGCATTTGGGGCCTCGTCGACGATCACATAAACACGGGGCTTTGGTAGTCCGCTAGCGATGCACAGACCTTCCACGAGGTTATGCAGGCGCATGTATTCGGTTGGGTCGGCAGGAACCGCGCGACTCACTCGCAACGCGATTGAGTCGGATTTCCAGTATGAAATGAACGCGAAAGTACCCGACAGGACAACCGCAAGAATCGTGCCGGTCGTTCCATTACCCACAAGCGAGCCAACCGCAGCACCAACAAGAACCACGATAAACACGAATCCGATAATTAAGGCAACGGTACGACGCTTGTTTGACGAAATGAGATCGTTCATCTGTAAAAAGTTAGAACTTCACCTGAGGAGCAGTTCGTGCCGTCTCTTCGGCCTCGAAAAACTCGCGTGCGGTGAATCCGAACATTTTGGCAATCACAACTGCCGGAAACTTCTGGATGGCCGTGTTGTATTGGAACACGGAGTCGCCATAAAACTGCCGGGCATAAGCGATGCGGCTTTCGGTGTTGGCAAGTTCTTCTTGAAGTGAGATGAACCCTTGGTTTGCCTTGAGATCGGGGTACGCCTCGGACAGAGCAAACAGTTGCTTGAGGGCGCCGGTGATCGCATTGTCAGCAACTGCCTGAGCGTGCGGAGTTGTCGGCGCGGCCATTGCCGAGTTGCGTGCCGTAATCACGGCTTCAAGAGTCGTGCGTTCGTGCGACACATATCCCTTGACCGTTTCAACCAGATTGGGGATGAGGTCAAGTCGTCGCTTTAACTGGACATCAATTTGCGACCATGAGTTGTCGACATTGTTGCGCCGACGGACCAGCCCGTTATAGATCAGCACCACGAAGCCGGCAATGAGCACGACGACAATTACGATTACGACAAGTGGGTTCATGACCCTATTCTACGCCGAACGCGATACTTGCGAACGCCTAAGCGATCGACCATTAAAGAATGAAAGCAGCCGACTAGGGGCAACGGTGAGCGCCAAGTTCGCTTCGTCTTCCAGCAATCGTCGGTAGATCGAAAAGTATTCCTGTGCCAAGGCATTCATCGAAAAGTGATCGGCCCTGCGCGCGCCACCTTCGACAAGTCGCTTAGTCAACGAAGGATTGGTGATGACTTGATTGAGCGCGTCGGCGAGCGCAACCGCGTCGCCCGGCTGGACAAGCAGCGCATCCAGATCGTGGGTGGCCACGTTGCAATACCCGTCGAGCGCGCTTGCCACAAGCGGAGCCTGGGCCGCCATTGCTTCGAGCAAGACAATGCCAAATGATTCGCTGTGCAGAGACGGAGCGCAAAACACGGTGCACGATGCAAGTCGCTTGATCTTGTCGTCTTCGGTAATTCGACCCAGCCACTCGATTCGATCGTCCGCCGCATAGCGTTTGCGCAGTACATCTATGCCCGGTCCGTCGGAGGCAACCCACAGGCGAACATCGCGAGGCACCGAGTTCAGCGCCTCAAGCAATACTTCGAGACCCTTTCTTGGTTCGAAGCGACCGCAGAAAAAGATTGCAGGCTGCTCCACTCGCTCAATGTCCGGTCTGTGGTAACGACTCACCTCGATGCCGTTGAACAACACCTGATAATCGCCGTCCAAGTAGCGAGCGGCAAGTTCACGCGCCTGCTCGGAAACCGCGACGCGAACATCGATTCTGCTCGCCGCCCAGCGCGCCGTGCGGTTCAATACTCGATACGACGTCGAGTCTCCCGCGGCGTGAAAGGTGCCCACCGTGGGTGCCATGCGCATTAAAAGCGCCGTGACCGTTGGCCCCGGCACCAACGGCTCATGCAAGTGAACGACATCGAATGCCTCATCGTTAAGGGCCCGAATTGTGCGTAACGCGGCGGATGGATCCGGTGCCAACGAGGCCACCGAGCCGTTTGCCGCGGTCGGCAAACTGTTGCCTAGCGGGGTGACAAAACTTTCCGGTGGTGGCCCGTCACACGGGGCCAAGACACGAACTTCATGACCAAGTCGACGCATTTCACGGGCCAATCCAAGGACCTGTGATTGCACTCCACCCGGTACCGACACGCTGTACGGGCTAACCATCGCAATGCGCAACATGCCATTGCTCGACCGCGATGCAGTATCAACCACGGCGTATACCGTACGACCGATTTGTGCCGGGCACACAAAGTCAACGAATTGAGCGACTGGAAGTAGGTTTGCCGATATGACAAAGCCACACGGTGGAGGCGCAATGCCGGCAATTTCGATTGTCGTCACGCCAAACAAACGCTCGACAATATTGGAGCTCGCAGTTGAGGCAGAGCGACGCGGCTTTGGCGGGCTTGCCTGTCCAAGTCTCGGGGCAACTCTTGGACTGTGCGTCTCGCTCGCCCACGTCACGCGTTCAATTCGATATTGGACATCCATTCAGCCGATTTATTACAGCCACCCGGTGGAAACCGGAAACACGGCCGCGCACATTCATGAAATTTCTGCCGGTCGATTTGCACTTGGCCTCGGAGTTAGTCACGGCCCGGTGACGCAACGACTCAAAGTAGAGACGGGCAAGCCGCTGAGCGATGTTCGCGAATATGTGGCGACCATGAGGACCAACGAACGATTCGGCGGCGCACTTCCACCTATCTATCTCGCCACGCTGCGGGACAAGATGCTCAACCTGGCTTGCGAAATTGGGCAAGGTGCACTTTGGGCCAATGCGTCGCTTCGGCACATGTCGTCGCAATTGTCGACAATACCGACCGCTCAGCGATCCGATTTCTTTGTCGCCAACATGGTGCCAACGGTCGTTAACGAAGACCGCCATGCCGCGCGACGGATGCACCGTAAGACGCTCACGGGATACGTGTCGCTGCCGAATTATCGCAACTA
>CAYGOJ010000091.1:0-4564 GCA_964351545.1 uncultured Acidimicrobium sp. | reverse complement strand
CATCGACTAAGTCGGCGGCAAACATCGCTGCATTGAGCACTGAGCCACCTTCGAGCTGGACATACGTTCCTTCTAGTTGTTTCATCGCTGCTGGGAGATCGACACTTCCTTGTCCGGCGCGTACACAGCGCACCGCAGGGTTCGTCACGGGAGTGTTCTCCGGCAGGATGAGAAAGCCGGCGCCACTTCGGAATAGATCTGACCCCAGATCAAGATTTGCCGAACTGGTCACTACTCCTACCGTGAGGCCCGGCTTGGAGGGTGGGCCGTATCCTTCCTTCCTAACGGTTGAGGCGCCCACAACGACGACGTCGGCGAGCCAACGTAGTCCCAGCATTACGTCACGATCGGCCGGTCCGGAGAGAGCCTGCGAATCGCCGTCGACCACGGTGGATCCATCGATGCTCACCACCATGCACAACCCGATCCACGGCCGACCGTCCGGGTGGCGCTGGCGAGACGCCCCGTATGCCTCGGCCACCGTGACGGCCATATCGGGTGGTGGAAAGATGCGTCGCATAGATCGAATTCTAAACCGTGTCGGCGATTGTGACATGGTAGTGAGATGCAAGGTGGTGAGATGACGGTTGCCAATCGCGTCGCTTATCGCACCTGTCCATTGTGCGAAGCAACTTGCGGACTCGAAATCACGGTCAGAGACAATTTGGTGACGCGCATTCGAGGAGACCGCGACGATGTTTTCAGTCGCGGATTCATCTGCCCGAAGGGCAGCACACTCAAACAATTGCACGATGACCCCGATCGATTGAGGCGTCCACTGATCAAGAAAAACGGTACGCATGTCGAGGTCACCTGGTCGGAGGCATGGGATCATGTCGCCGACGGTTTGTCCGCGATCATCGATAAGTACGGTCGAGAATCAGTTGCCACATATTTGGGTAATCCGAACGCGCACAACTTGGCGTCGCTTCTCTACAATCGCACGCTCCTTCTTGGCATCGGCTCACGGCAGCGTTTCAGCGCATCGTCGGTGGATCAGTTACCCAAACAGGTGGCGTCTGGCTACATGTTCGGAACACCGTTATCCGTGGCGATTCCGGATTTGGATCGCACTCAATACATTTTGATGTTGGGGGCTAATCCCTACGCCTCGAATGGAAGTTTGTGCACGGCCCCAGATTTTCCTGGACGGCTGGAAGCAATGCGAGCCCGTGGCGGCAAATTGGTTGTGGTGGATCCACGCCGAAGCCGCACAGCAGACGAGGCCGACGAATGGCTTGCCATCCGACCGGGCACAGATGCGCTCTTGCTGGCCGCAATTGCCAACACCCTGTTGACCGACGGAGTCGCCGACCTCGGAGATCACGTGCGCGGTTTCGTCAATGGATTCGACCATCTACCACAGTCACTTGACCCGTTCACGGCAGATGCCGTAGAACACGCAACCGGAATCGATTCCGGCACGATTCGACGCATTGCCCATGAAATAAATGATGCGCCGAGCGCGCTCGTTTATGGCCGCATCGGCACCACCGCGGTGTCGTTCGGTACGACTGCATCGTGGCTCATCGACGTGATCAATACGATTACGGGAAATTTGGACTCTCCCGGTGGCGTGATGTTTCCCCTTCCCGCGACCGGCAACTCGACCACTCGAGGAAAGCGAGGCGTCGGTCCCGGCTTTCGCATAGGTCGCGGACTGTCGCGCGTGCGCAAATTTCCCGAAGCCTTAGGCGAATACCCGGTGGCAATGTTGGCCGAGGAAATAACAACCCCCGGCGAGGGTCAAGTGAAAGGGCTTGTCACCGTTGCCGGAAACCCCGTGTTGTCTGCGCCGAATGGTCGTCAAATGGACTCGGCGTTGGATGATCTGGAGTTCATGGTGAGTGTCGACATGTATCTCAATGAAACGACGCGGCACGCCGATGTCATTCTTCCTCCGCCTTCGCATCTGGAGCGCAGTCACTACGACATTATTTTCAATGGATTTTCTGTTCGCAACGTGGCCAATTTCAGCGAGGCCGTTTTGGCAAAGTCCGAGGATCAACCCGATGAGTGGGAAATCTTGGTCAAGCTGGCGGGAATCGCCAAAGGACTTGGCGCAGAGGTTGATCCGGTCGCCATCGACGACCTCAATCTGGACACATTTCTCGGCGGCCTCATCACCGACCCGACATCCAACATTTATGATCGCGATCAGGACGAAATTAGGCGCCAACTCGACCAAACCGGTGATCGCGGGGCGGAGCGAATGTTAGATCTGATGGTGCGTACCGGGCCATACGGCGACGGCTTTGGGGCTCAACCCGATGGTCTCAGTTTGAACAAGTTACGGGCGAACCCGCATGGGCTTGATCTTGGTGCACTAGAGCAACGAATGCCAGAAATGCTTCGAACCGCTTCAGGAATGGTCGAACTCGCGCCGGAGCAATTGCTCGCCGATCTACCGCGACTGGAAGCGGCGATGAATGTTGTCGACGATCAACAAATGCTGTTGGTTGGGCGCCGACATTTGCGTTCGAATAATTCGTGGATGCACAACATCGATGTATTAATCAAAGGTAAACCTCGCTGCACAATGCACATTCATCCGGAAGATGCGGCGCGACTCGGAATTGTTGACGGAGGTGGTGCCGTCGTGACGAGTCGCGTCGGTTCGCTCAATGTGAGCGTCGAAGTGACAGATTCGGTACGACCTCGAGTGGTCAGTTTGCCCCACGGTTGGGGTCACGGAATTCGCGGCACACGAATGCGAGTCGCCGCCGAGCACGCGGGAGTCAACTCGAATGTGCTCACCGACGAGGAAGCGATCGATCCGCTTTCGGGGAACGCCGTACTCAACGCGATACCGGTCGGCGTGGCCGCCCTGTAGTGCTATCCACAGGTTCTCCACCGCTAAAACCCTTTTTCCACAACGGAATCCCCAGGAAATCAGAGAATTCAACAGATACCGCGACAAATGCACAGGGTTATCCACTCTTTGTGCACAGAGTGAGTGCAACATCCCTCGGCTGACTCAGTTTTATGACTTTTAGGTGATTTTTTGCCAGTTCCAGCAAACCGTTATGGGATAAGGCTCAGATGGAGCTGGAAAAGTGAGATGATGTTTGACATTGTCTAACTACAATGCTGTAATGAATCACTACCGGTTGTGGGCGGATCTGCGATGGGGGATGATCTAACACAACATGTTGTGGTCTCGCAAGGGGCCTTGGCAACGGTGTCGGTCTGACCCCCTTGGAGATCCCTCCAAAGCCCGAAAAACAGCCCAAATTAGCGAAATACCCAAAGATTACGGTCAGAACCGAATACCAGGATTACCAGGAAAGGCCAACAACATGTCCATCGCCCCAGAGCGTCTCGCCATCGGCATCCGCCGCCATTTCACCGCGGCGGGGGTCCATCCGTACGACCAAATGGTGTGGGAAAAGCGTGACGCGCGAATTAGCAACTGGAAGGACGGCACATATGCCTTCGAGCAGTTGGGTGTCGAGTTTCCCGTTGGTTGGTCGCTCAATGCCACCAACATTGTCTCGCAGAAGTACTTTCGTGGAACGCCGGGCACCCCTGAGCGCGAGCACTCGTTGCGTCAAGTCATCGACCGCGTCGCCGACACGATTGCCAACTGGGGGATTGAGGGTGGCTATTTTGCCGATGCGACCGAAGCCGAATCGTTTCGCGATGAATTGAAATTCATCCTGGTCACCCAACGCGCCGCATTCAATTCCCCTGTGTGGTTCAACATTGGAGTGAACGGTGTACCGCAGCAAGCGAGCGCGTGTTTCATTTTGGCTGTAGACGACACGATGGATGCCATTCTCAATTGGTACAAAGAGGAAGGGATCATCTTCAAGGGCGGTTCCGGGGCAGGAATCAATCTTTCCAACATTCGTAGCAGCGCCGAATATCTCAAGGGTGGTGGCACGGCTTCGGGACCGGTGAGTTTTATGCGCGGTGCCGACGCATCCGCCGGCACCATCAAGTCCGGTGGCAAAACCCGTCGCGCCGCCAAAATGGTGATACTCAATATCGACCACCCAGACATCCAAGAGTTCATTTGGTGCAAGTCCCACGAAGAAAAGAAGGCACGTGCCCTTCGCGATGCCGGATTCGACATGGATCTTGATGGTGCGGATTCATTTTCGGTGCAATATCAAAACGCCAACAATTCGGTGCGCGTCACCGATGACTTCATGAACGCCGTCAAGGAAGATCGCGATTGGACGCTTCGTGCAGTAAAGGACGGATCACCGGTACGAACAATTCGGGCTCGCGATTTGTGGCGCCAAATCGCCACAGCGTCATGGGAGTGCGCCGATCCGGGATTGCAGTTCGATACCACCATCAATAAGTGGCACACAGCCCATGCAACGGGACGAATCAACGGGTCCAACCCGTGCAGCGAGTACATGCATATTGATAACTCGGCCTGCAACTTGGCCTCGATCAATTTATTGAAGTATCTGAGCGACGACGATGTGTTTGATGTCGAGGCTTATCGTCACACCATCGAGGTGATGTTCAGTGCCCAGGAAATACTGGTCGGAAACGCCGACTATCCAACCGAAAAGATCGGTGAGAACAGCCGGAAATTTCGTCAACT
>CAYGOJ010000090.1:0-4660 GCA_964351545.1 uncultured Acidimicrobium sp. | reverse complement strand
GTCACCGGCACGATCGTCTTGTTGCTCGTGGCCGGAATCGATACGACATGGAGCGCAATCGGCTCGGCGCTTTGGCATCTAGCCGGAAACGCCAGTGACCGCCACCGACTCGTTGCCGAACCGTCGTTGATGCCCACGGCGATCGAAGAATTTCTTCGTGCCTATGCGCCGGTGACAATGGCGCGCATGGTGATTAAGGACACCGAGATAAATGGCTGTCCCGTGAAGCGACTCGATGCCGTTTTGTTACCGTTTCCGGCGGCCAATCGCGACCCGGAGGTGTTTGAAAACGCAGACGAGGTGCTTATCGACCGACAGGTAAATCGCCACGCCGCATTCGGCCTGGGAATCCACCGCTGCCTTGGGTCAAACCTGGCTCGACTCGAACTGCGCATTGCCGTAGAAGAATTCATCGCCCGATTCCCAGACTTCGAACTTGCCGATCCAAGCGCGGTCACCTGGAGCCTTGGTCAGGTTCGTGGACCGCGTAAATTGCCGGTGCGCATCTTGCAACGCGCCTAATTTGTGCCAACGGTCCCGACGCAACGACCCTTCGATCTTTCGGGGCTTAACCCCGACCAACAAGACGCGGTAGTGCACCCAGGCGGACCTCTGCTGATTGTTGCCGGCGCCGGCTCGGGAAAGACCCGCGTGCTGACGCAGCGAATTGCCTATCTCATTTCCCAGGGTACGCACCCGATGCAAATTCTGGCGATCACGTTCACCAACAAGGCGGCCAAAGAGATGCGCGACCGTGTGGCCGCACTTGTCGGGCCGGTGGCAAACCAAATGTGGGTGAGCACATTTCACTCCGCGTGCGTGCGAATTCTTCGTGCTCAGGCAGATCACCTTGGATATCCCAAATCGTTTTCGATTTACGATCAATCGGATTCACATCGTTTGATTAGTTATGTCATTCGCGACATGGGGCTCGACGCCAAGAGATTTCCGCCCCGCGGGGTCCAGGCTCGAATCAGCCTATGGAAAAACGAACTCGTAGTTCCTCGTGATGCGGCAATCGCGCCGGACAGTATTTTTGAGGAAAAGTATGCGGAAATTTATCGCGAGTATCAACGCAGGCTTGAGCTTGCGGGCGCAATGGACTTTGATGACTTGCTGATGAACACGGTGCGCTTATTTCGCCTCAATCCAGAAGTGCTGAAGTCATATCAGGATCGTTTTGCCCACATCCTCATCGACGAATATCAAGACACCAACATGGCCCAGAACAAGATTGTGTTGATGCTGGGCGCGGTGCATCACAATGTCTGTGTCGTCGGCGACACCGATCAGTCGGTGTACCGCTTTCGTGGTGCCGATTATCGCAACATCATGCAATTCGAACACGCCTTCCCCGAAGTGACCACGGTGATTCTGGCGCAGAACTACCGCAGCACGCAGACCATTCTGGACGCCGCAAACGCGGTGATCACCAACAACATTGAACGGAAGCCAAAAGACCTGTGGACCGACAAAGACTTTGGCAAGAAGATCACTAGATATTTTGCCAACGACGAATTCGATGAATCGCAATGGGTCGTATCCCAACTGAAACAATTTCACGACATCGAACACCGCAACTGGAGCGATCTGGCCGTGTTTTATCGCACCAACGCCCAGAGCCGAGTGCTGGAAGAATCACTTGTGTACGCCGGAATGCCGTACAAGATCATTGCCGGCACCCGTTTCTATGATCGTCGAGAGATTAAGGATGCGATGGCATTCTTGCGCTGCGCCGCAAATCCGAACGACGAGATCAATCTCAAGCGAATCATCAACATTCCAAAGCGCGGCATTGGCGACACGAGCCTCGCCAAACTGGATTCCTACGGCAGCGAAAGTGGGGTGAGTTTTTCGATTGCCATGCGTCGATCCGTCGAGGCCGGCGTTGGCGGAGTCGCGCTGCGCGGCTTGAAGAGTTTTGTCACCCTCATCGATGATTTGTCCGAGCGTCTTGCCGATGGGCCGGGGCCGCTATTGCAATACGCCCTTGAGACAAGTGGATATATTCGCGAACTTGAAGCCGAAGGGACAATTGAGTCGATTGGCCGACTGGAAAACGTCTCCGAACTGATCGGCGTGGCCAGCGAATTCACCCTGGTAGACGAGTTTTTGGAGCGAGTCGCGCTCGTTTCCGATACCGATCAACTTGACTCGGATAATCACGTCACGCTGATGACGATGCACGCCGCCAAGGGTCTCGAGTTTCCTGTGGTGTTCATCGTCGGCATGGAGGAGGGTATCTTTCCGCACAACCGAGCACTTATCGACATGATCGAACTCGAAGAGGAGCGCCGTCTCGCCTATGTCGGCATCACCCGGGCCCAGGAGCAACTGATGGTCAGTCACGCCTGGAGCCGAAACCTGTACGGGAGTTCGCAATACAATCCACCTTCCCGATTTCTTGACGAAATTCCCGAACAACTGATCGAACGGGTGGGAAATGTTGATTCGGGCATCGACTCGAGCCGGGCCAGTTTTCGTCCCCGATCCGATCGCACATCACAATTTTCTTCCAGTCCCGAATTTCTCGATCGCGCGGTGGACGCGGCAATTAGTGCCGGTCGTGGGGGTTCATCCGGAGTCCGACAATCAAGCGCGCACGGGCTGAGGGTTGGCGATGATGTGATCCATCCGACATTTGGCGAGGGAGTCATCATCGACATTCGCGGCCAAGATGAAAAAGCCGAAGCCTCGATCCGCTTCAGCGCGGTGGGCACCAAGCATCTCTCACTGTCGTGGGCTCCGCTAAAGAAAGTCCAGCACTAATTTTCATTCCGGCTTTACGGCGACGACGAGGTGCTCGAGACTCCGCGCATATCGATGAGCAGCGTGGTTCCATTTTCGACGATTGGCCGAACATCGGCCGGTGGTTGCAAATCACTGGCATTAAGTTGCCGACCTTCGCAATCGGTAAAGGTGTGTGTCCGTTCAATTTGCTGCACCAGACACGATGAATCGCGGTCGGCGGGATAGGCGTAATACACCTGCCATCCCTTGGCCGGATCGTCCCCCGTATGTTCGATGACAATTGATCGAGTGCCATCCGAGTCGCGCAGGTCTGGATACAGAATCGGCCCAAAGTCGTCAATCGACTGTGCAATGTCGACCACTTGACCAACAACAAACGTCCGATCACCAAGTTGAGGTTGCACCTCCGCGTTGTTGGTGATGTAGACGGCCACCAGCCAGGTGACACCAAACAGGGCGGCAAAAAATGCAATGCCACCAATGATCGGCGTGATTGCGCGTCGGAATGGCGATCGCAAGTTGGGGGACACCACCCAAGTTTGGCGCAGACCAGACCACAAAGTGCACTCGTCGTCGAGTTGGTACGCCAATGGGCGAAGGGCCTAGAGTCATATGTTCGTGAATCGTACGTATCGCATTGTCGTCGCCAAACCGGGTTTGGATGGCCACGACCGCGGTGCGAAAACGATTACCCGGGCCCTGCGCGACCGCGGTTTCGAAGTCATTTATACCGGCTTGCATCAAACCCCTGAGCAGATCGCCGAAACCGCTTTGCAGGAGGATGTGGACGCCGTTGGTCTGTCGCTGTTGTCCGGCGCACACCTGACCCTGTTTAAGCGGGTGATGGACGAGCTTCGCACTCGCGACATGGGCGATGTACTCATCTTTGGTGGCGGAGTAATTCCCGATGGCGACGCCCGTGAGTTACGCGCCCTGGGTGTTGCCGAAATCTTCGGCCCAGGGTCTTCCCTGCAAGACATTGCAACTTGGCTCGAAACTACCCTCGATCAGCGAAAGTAAAAAATGGATCTTTTTGAATATCAAGGCAAGCAATACTTTGCCCGCTTTAACATTCCCGTCTCGGCCGGAGGGATTGCGACGACGGTTGATCAGGCGGTCAGCGCCGCGGATCAGGCGCAGTATCCAGTTGTCGTGAAAGCACAGGTCCAAGTCGGAGGTCGCGGCAAGGCCGGTGGCATCAAGTTGGCTCGCGATACGGATGAAGTTCGCCTTCATGCCGGAAACATTCTGGGAATGGAGATCAAGGGCCACATCGTTAGGCGCGTCTGGGTCGAACATGCGTCCGACATTGCCGAGGAGTATTACGCCTCGATCACCCTTGACCGCGCCGCCAAAGCGCACTTGCTAATGCTCTCGGCCCAGGGTGGAGTCGAAATCGAAGAGGTTGCCACCAACGATCCGACCGCGATCGTCCGATTACATATCAATCCAATTATTGGACTAAGCACCGAAACCGCGCGACGGGCCGCTCTCGAAGCCAAGATTCCGGAAAAGGCGTTGGACGGAGTAGCGGACATCCTCGTCAAGTTGTATGAGTGCTTTACCAAGGGTGACTGCGATCTGGCCGAGATTAACCCGCTCATTTTGAAACCAAACGGCGAGGTCCACGCGCTCGACGCCAAGGTGAGCTTGGACACCAGCGCGGCGTTTCGTCATCCTGAGTGGGAGGAATACAGCGCGACCGAAGAACTTGATCCTCGCGAGAAACTCGCCAAGGACAAGAAACTTCAATACATCGGGCTGGACGGCACGGTGGGGATTATCGCCAACGGGGCCGGCCTGGCCATGAGCACGTTGGATGTCGTGAACCAGGCTGGTGGCGCCGCCGCAAATTTCTTGGATATCGGTGGTGGCGCAAATGCAGAGGTGATGACGGCCGCCCTCGAAG
>CAYGOJ010000089.1:0-4845 GCA_964351545.1 uncultured Acidimicrobium sp. | reverse complement strand
GAATGGATTTAGCGAGCAATTGCAAGCATTTCGGTAATTGCAGATGCAATTACCTCGTTTTTTCTTGCGCTTGAAATTCTCGCTGTGACTCACGTCTACTATTTGCACCGGCCCAAGAAATTTGTACGACGAGGTGATCGAGGTGCGCGGTGCGGTGTTTCGTGAGACCGCGCAGTAAATGTCTTGAAGCCGATGAAAGCCATACTGGTACTAGGTTTTCGAGAGTTTCGCGCTGTGTTCGGCGGATAACTCATGTGCGGCGCGGAGAACACTGCAACTGACTGGCAGACACGCGCCTGCCGGATCACTCGGCGGCCTTTTTTCCGCATGCAGAAGCAACGGGGCGTCCACATTCTCGGGCGGAAAATATTTCTAAAATATTTCTGGCTCGGGGCATGATTTCCATGCAATTTGCCGATGCGGGCGCCGTATTGACAAATCCGCACTATCCACCTTTTTTGAGTTGCGAGCGACCACACTAAGAATTGTTGTTGACTTCATCGTCTCTTCCTGATCAACCCATCGGTGTCGATTCGTCGGTGCCGGGGATACTTGTCGATAGTGACGACATTTCGTTTCTGACAGACTCCGACAGCTCGAGTACAACAACGCGTGTGGTGCTTGATACTTCGGTACTCGTTGCTGATCCGACGAGCCTGCTTAATTTTCCCGGGTGCGACGTCGTGATCCCGCTCACCGTCGTCGAGGAACTTGACGGACTGAAAACCCGCGTCGACGATGTCGGCAGGTCGGCGCGCACGGCACTACGCACCATCGAAGAGCTGCGTCGTCGGGCCGGTGGCTCACTTGTCAGCCCGATGGCGGTGCACGATATCGAGATTGGTGGCACCGTACGGATCGAAGTCAACGGGATCCAGAGGCATTTGCTCATTGAGCACGGACTAGATCCAGAAGTCCCCGATAATCGCATCATTGGTGCCGCGCTCGGTCAGTCGCAATACGCGCCAACTCGAATGATCTCCAACGACGCGGCATTGCGAATCAAGGCCGCCCATCTGGGACTCACCGCCGAGGAGCATCACCCAATCGGCACCAGCCTCGACACTCGGCCGATGGGCTGGCACACCTTCGACACGTCGGTAGAAACCGTCGACGACTTGTATCGCTCGGGTGGCGTCGAGATTTCCAGCGTCGAAGGCGCCTCCGTCTTGTACGAAAACAACTTTGCCGTGTTGCGCTCAGGTTCTCAGTCGGCCCTCGCCCGATGTCGCGACAACGAATTGCGACTCCTCGCCCCTTCGGCTCCCGAAGCGTGGGGCTTGCGCGCCCGTAGCAAGGAGCAACGCTTTGCACTCGAGTTGCTACTCGATCCCGACATCACCGTTCTTGCATTCGATGGGCGCGCGGGCACGGGTAAAACAGTGATGGCAATTGCCGCCGGGTTGGAACAAGTTGTCGAGCATCGTCGATACGAGCGTCTGGCCGTGTATCGGCCCCTGGTGCCAGTCGGTCGGGCCGATGTTGGCTTCCTGCCCGGTGGATTGGACGAAAAGCTCGACCCATGGATGTCTGCCATTCATGATGCCATCGTTGCCCTTACCGACCAACGCTCCAGCCGCGACGCCCGAGGGCTCATCGACGACCTGACCGATCGGGGTCAGTTGACCTTAGAGTCGGTGACTTTCTTGCGCGGGCGCTCACTACACCAGCAATTCGTAGTCGTAGATGAGGCCCAAAACCTGGAGCCGACCACGCTGAAGACGATCCTGACCCGAATCGGAGAAGGTACAAAGGTGGTCTTTACCGGCGACACCAGCCAAATCGATGCCCCATACATGGGCGAATCTAACAACGCTCTGGCGGTGCTTATTCGCGCATTTGCCGGCCAGCCATGCTTTGGCCATATCACCCTGGTCAATTGTGAACGCAGCGAAGTTGCCAGCCTGGCGGCCGAACTCCTGTAATTTAAGGGTCGTAGACCCATTTATGCCCCATATGTGACCCAATTGTGTCCCATACGAATTTCTCTTGACACCCAGCAATTTTCTCCATAGCGTCGTATCCACACAAAACACAGACACTCACTTTCCTACGGCGGTATGAACCCGATGTCTCTCACCGATGCCAACCCAGCACTCTGGAAACAAGAAGCAAATTGCAAGGGCAAAATGAAACTGTTCTTTGCCCACCGAGCGGAACGACCCCAGGCACGCCTTCGACGCGAGGCTAAGGCTTACCGACTGTGCGCCGAGTGCAGCGTGCAAGAAACGTGCAAAAGCTACGCCCGCAATTCCCATGAATACGGCTTCTGGGGCGGCGAAAGCGAAGAGGATCGCCATCTCGCCGGTTTCACCGTCGCCGCACCGATTGGAATCCGCGCCCGCGAGGCTCGCTTTTAAGGCTTAGCCGATGTCGGTGGACTCAGAGTCGTTCAGAAGTTTATTTCGGTAATCGCCCGACCTATCGACCACACGTCAATCTGTCTCCGACCACAGTCGACCTGGGTCTTTCCGTATCTAAAGCCGGCCCAATCCAACTGCATTGCGTATCCCGCACTTACGGCATACCTCACGGCATCAGGGGCTGCAGGTTCTATTTTGAATCCATGCGGTGCTGAGGGCGCATTCGGGTCGTATTCCCTTGCCCCCGAGAACTTAAGACTGAGAATGGTTATTGGCCCTCGGATCCTCCTCACCTTGTGGAGATAGGCAATGAGGCTGCTCCTATCTTCTGGATTGTAGAGACCAGTCGAGCGACCAACACGAACCCGCTGGTCATCAGAAAACCACATGAACTCATCGCCGAAAGCGAAATAACGGTCGAGATTAATCCCGCCATCATTGAAAGAGGCGACAAACTCCATAATAACTTGAGAAGCAATTCTGTCGCAGCGCGCTGCGACAGAATCTGGCAGAGTTGTCGTCGGAACCGTCATTGCTGGGTATGTCGCATCTGTCAGTGTCGTAGCTGGTGGGGATGTCGCCGGTAAGACGAAATCCTGCATGTAATCAACATTTCCCGATGACTCGCCAGAACAACTCACCAACCACACGATCACGCCAATCGCTGGCCACAGCGAACGCCGCCTAGTCACGAAAACCTAGTAGGCCTACCGCGCAAATTTCCAGAGTGGGTCCTTTCTGCGAACGCAGTCCTAACCAGTTCCGACACCGCCGATCGCCGGCACGTTCCATGTGCGGACATTTCAACCTGCCAAGATGGAAGCATGACAGACGTTTCTGACCAGACCAACGATCCAAGTTCATTTGTCACCCAATTCATCGAAAATATCGAACACAGTCGCTTTACTGCGGCGATGGACATGGTCTCGGACGACTGTGAATACGACAATGTTCCGTTCAGCAAGGTGTTCGGCAAGGAAGCCATCGTCTCCGTGCTCTCGGAGTTTCTCGCCGCCAGTACCCGGGTTGAGTGGCTGGTTCATCATCAGGTCAGCAACGGCGACATGACCCACGGAGTGGTGATGAACGAACGCACCGATCGTTTCGAAATCGATGATCGCTGGATCGAACTGGATATTGCCGGACTGTTCGTCGTCAACAAGGGCAAGATTGCGCTATGGCGCGACTACTTCGACAAAGAGAGTTTTACCAAGGCACTTGCCACCAAGTGACACCCTGCGCCTAGTCTCAAGGCGATGAGCGATCTAGTAAGTTCCAAGCGTTTTGCAATCGTTGATACCGAAACCACAGGATTATTCCCTGCTAATGATCGCGTTCTCCAGATCGGTGTCGTCATTGTTCGCGGCGATGGCACGATTGAACATCAATTTGCTACCCACATCAAGCGACTGGTTCTAAAGCCGGGTCGATTGGGCGCCCATCATGTTCATGGAATTACCCGCAGCGATCTGCTGCGTGGAATGCCACCTGAGTCCGCGCTTCATGAGTTACAGGAACTGCTGCAGGGCACCTTGTTTACTGCCCACAATGCCGCATTTGACCTCGGGTTTCTACGTGCCGAGGCGGCACGGGCCAACTTTGCACTTCTTATTCCTTCTCACATTTGTACCCTCACGATGTCGCGGGCTCTCGACCCAAAGTCGACGCGATCACACAAGTTGTCCGAAGTCGCTAGGCGCTACAACATTCAAAGCGATCGCCAACACGACGCGCTGGCCGATGCACTGATAACCGCCGCCGTACTTCCTCGCCTACTGGACGAATTAAAAATCACGACGGTTGATCAACTGGCTCGCTTTACCGTCAATGAGCGCGTTCCAAACAGCACTCAGCCGTAGCGCTTTAAGACCTCACTTGCCGTGCGCTTGGCCACATCGCGTAATTCAGCGGGTTCGAGCACGCTCACATTTGTACCGGCTCGTAGCAACAAACGGCCAAGCCAGTGTTCGCTGCTCACCGCCATCGTGATGTCGACGCTTCCGTCCGAGTTCTTTGTCCGCGATATATAGGGATACGACTCCACAACCCACCTGGCCCTGGGCTGAACACGCAGGGTTACCTGCTGCATCGATTCGCCGAACCATTCGCTCCCTTCGCCAGGTTCGCTTTCGGTCGAAGTTGTTGCGGTTGGCGAGTAGCTAGCGGTGTGCTCGAGTGCTTCAATCCGATCGATGCGGAACACGCGTTGCTCCCCCGAACCTTCGTCGTCCGCGGCGACATACCAATTGCCGCCCTCTTCAAACACTTTGCGCGGTGTAATGGTGCGTTCGCTTCGTAGTGCCCGCGCCGGCGAGAAGTATGTGATGCGCAACAGCTCGCCCGACTCCATTGCTTCGGTGATCGCCTTCACAAATGGCACCGGCGCGAGATCTATTTCGACGAGGTCCTGCGCCGATGGCAGCAACCGCCGAAGTTTGGTAAGAGCCGTTGCCAGCGGACCGGACTCGGAGGTGCCCGGCAG
>CAYGOJ010000088.1:0-4947 GCA_964351545.1 uncultured Acidimicrobium sp. | reverse complement strand
GGCTGAACACTTCTGGCACACTTAGGTCCATGATCCGACACGTTCGACGGGCGACCAACCGCATTCAGGTTGGCAAAGTTCCGGTAGGCGGTGACTCGCCGATCAGTGTCCAATCCATGACGATTACCAAGACCGCCGACGTCGAGGGCACCTTGCAGCAAATTTATGCGCTTGCCGCGGCCGGATGTGACATCGTGCGCTGTACATGCAACGAGTCCGAAGCCGCCGAGGGTCTTGCTCAGATTGTGCCGCGATCTCCATTGCCGATCATCGCTGACATCCATCATCAATACAAGATGGCTCTGGCCGCACTTGAGGCCGGTGTGCACGGACTGCGGCTTAACCCAGGAAACATTCGTCGACCGGAGCACATCAAGGCGGTGGCAACCGAGGCGCGCGATCGCAATGTGCCCATTCGCATCGGGGTGAACGGCGGATCATTGGATCCCGCCCTGTATGAAAAGTACGGCGGGCTCACCGCCGAGGCGATGGTCGAATCGGCGCTGCAGGAGATTCGTTACTTTGAGGAGGTCGATTTCTCGCTGATCAAAATTTCAGTCAAGGCCTCCAATGTTCCACTGATGGTGGAGGCGTACCGACAACTCAGCGAGGTCACTCGCCACCCGCTGCACCTTGGTGTCACAGAGGCCGGGCCGCTCCCCGGTGGCTTGATTAAGGCAACCGCTGGAATTTCGACGCTCCTCTTGGAGGGGATTGGTGACACCATTCGCTATAGCCTCACGGCCGATCCGGTCGAAGAGGCCCGTGCCGGTCGTTTATTACTCGAGTCGCTTGGTCTCCGCGAACGCAAAAACGTAGATCTCATCGCGTGTCCAAGTTGTGGTCGCGCCGAGATCGATGTCATCGATGTTGCCAATCGGGCACAACAGGCGTTCGCCGACAAAAAGATTCCGCTTCAAATCGCGGTTATGGGTTGCGTCGTCAATGGTCCTGGTGAAGCGCGCGAGGCCGATCTAGGGATCGCCGCGGGAAATAAGCGTGGCCATCTGTTTGTCAAGGGTCGAAATGTTGCGGTGGTTCCGGAATCGGAAATGGTCGAGGCGCTAGTTGAGTGGGCGACCTATATCCATGAACACGGTATGGATGCCGCGATCGCTCGGGTGGATACCGCGCTTGCCGAGCGAGAAGCGACCAAGGATCGCAATGCATTGCTGCGTGAGCAAGGCGATGATGTGAATCATGCCAAGGATCGGATAGTAGAAATCCGCAAGAAAGTGGCGGGAAACTAGCCGCCGATGGTCGTCGTCGTTTCCGGAACTGTCGTTGTCTCGGGAATCGTTGTCTCGGGAATCGTTACCGGTGGATTAAGAGCGACCCACAGCGAACGCGCCGCTTCCACATACACGGTGGCCCGAACCTTATAGCCGCGAGGCTTGAGGTGAAGTTTGTCGTAGGCGAACCACTGGGGATGCGCCGCCAGCTTCGACGCCCAATCCACAACCTGCACGTTTGGATGCTCCGCCGCAATTCGAAGCAAGACATTATTAAAAATTTTCGATCGTCGCGGATAATACGATGCATCCTTGCGAAATACATTGATCCACACGACTGGCAAGTCGCCTATCAGCGCCAATAGTTCGCGAATTTCGGCCGCAAAAAATGCCGGCTTGGCGGATTGCTGGAGGTCGTTGCTGCCGAGGGCGACAATTACCGCACTTGGCCGCAAACCCTCGCTAATCATTTTTTTGTAAGTCTTGACACCGTTTCTGCTTGTCCGCGCCGGTCCGCTGATGTTGCGCGCAAATTCTCCGTCGATTACGAAACTGTCGAAAGTGCCAAGCGCAACGAGTTGGGGCTCAACATTGCCAAAGCCGGGATACGCGGTGCCATACGTGAGGCTGTCGCCAAGAACGAGCAGAGTGCGACCTTCGGCTCGACCCGTTGATGGATGAATGTCGAAAGTGAGTATCGCCCCAATTGATGCACTACATATCCCGGCGACAATCGTTGAGGCGAGCCTCTTCATGTGGAGCCCCATGTACGAAACACGGTCGCTGGGCCGGACAGTTGCAGCACTTCGTCGCGTTGCAATGCGCCGGCTTGTCCGCGTTTCAGGTAGCCGGCGTCTCCGTCGATGCAGAGAAGAATTTCGGTATCGTGAGTCGCCGTAATGAGATAGTTGTCCCTCACGTCAATTCGCTGGACACCAAATGCCTGTGTCGGTAACTCGTACTGCCAACAGTTTTTGTCGATCTGCGTCGGTCGACTATACGAAGGCGGCGTCGGGGAAAAGTCGGCGATTTCCAGAAACTCGTCGAGATCAACATGCTTTTTGGTGAATGCGGCGCGAACCACGTTGTCCGAAGATGACATCACCTCAATTGCCGCGCCGTGTAGATATGCGTGAACATTACCCGCGTCCAAAAACAAAGCCTCGCCAGGCTGAAGATGGACATGATTCATCAACAGGGCAACAAGAACACCACCACTTCCTGGATAGGTCGATGCCAAACGCTGCGTCCAATCGGGGATCTGGTTCGGAAGAACATGTTCGGAAGTGCTTAGCGCCCATCGCACGCATTGGGCCAATCCATCTTCAAACAAGTGATCGCCAAGTTCATTCCAACCATGTTCTCTGCAGTTTCGCAACGATTCATCGATTGCTTGAAATCCGCACAACGCTTCAAAGTTGCTAATCGCGCACAACAATTCTGGCTTGGCCGACGCGTCGCGATACATTCGGCTCGAATCCGAAACCGGAATTCCATTTTTGTTTTCGCGCTCAAAACCGTGTAGCGCTTGTTGCGCTGTTGGATGTGTTTGCAACGACAATGGATTCGCGGCGGCAATGACCTTGACCAAAAAAGTAAGGTCGCCGGTGATTGAATTCAGGTCACGGAGGTGACCGTCGATAGAGACCGTTGATTGTCCGCCCCGGTGGGTGCCGAACCACAACTCGGCCCACGGCCGAGAGTCGGACTTCACGCCAAGTAGTTGGGGAATCGTGTGCCTATCTCCCCAGTCGTAATGTTGCACGACCCCACCGAGCAACTGCGGCATTAAGTCCCCGTATTGCTGCCGAAGTGGGCTTCAACAATGAAGGCGGCCGCATCTGCAATCTTGACTTCCGTAGCCGTGCCAAGGAATCGATCTCGAATTTCAACGACTCCGGCGACTACTCCGCGGCCCGCAATCACGATGCACGGGTTGCCGAGCAACTCTGCGTCCTTGAACTTCACCCCTGGTGATACCCCCGTGCGGTCGTCGAGCAACACTTGCAATCCGACGGTGTCGAGCTGTTCGGCCAACGAATGTGCGGTACTCGCGGTGTTGTCGCCGTCCTTGCCGGCAATCACGATATGCACATCGAATGGCGCGACCGCTCGGGGCCAACGAAGACCCAATTGATCATGCGTGGCTTCGGCAATTGCGGCTACCGCTCGCGAAACACCAATTCCATACGAACCCATTGTCACGACCTGTTGCTTACCGCTTTGGTCCAGAACGTTTAGCCCAAGAACTTCGGCGTATTTCTTTCCCAACTGAAACACATGTCCAATTTCAATTCCGCGTTTGATGTTGAGCGAACCGCCGCACCGCGGGCACGGGTCGCCGTCGCGGACTTCGGCGACATCGATGGTGCCATCGGCGACAAAGTCTCGTCCATGAACAAGATTCATCACATGTCGACCCGATTCGTTGGCGCCGGTGATCCAAGCGCTTCCGACACCAACGCGTGGGTCGAGCAGAAAGCGGATTCCTGACGCGCCCTGTAATCCCAGCACCCCCGGGCCGATGTAGCCCTTGACCAGCGCCGAATTGTCCGCAAAGTGTTGATCGGCAAACGGCTCGACCTCAGCCGGTGCAACAACGGCCTCGAGTCGCTTCATGTCCACCTCGCGATCACCGGGAATTCCAATCGCCAGCGCCTCTCGGCTTCCATCGGGGTGGCGGAGGTTGACGAGGACGTTTTTCAGCGTGTCACTTGCCGCCCATGGGCTGCCTTGTCGCAGTAAGTCGGTTCGTGAGTTGAACAGATCAACGAGAGATTGAATCGTTGGTGTGTCGGGTGTGTCGGCCACCCGGGCATGTTGATGGATCGAGGCGTCAGTCGCCGGTGTCGCTTCTATGTGTACCGCTTCCGTGTTGGCAGAGTAATCACAATTGGTGCATCGGACGAAGGTGTCCTCACCGCTTTCGCACGGGAAGAGAAACTCCTCAGACACCGATCCACCCATGGCTCCAGACATTGCCGAAACGATTACATAGGGCAGTCCGAGGCGTTCAAATATCTTGATGTAGGCGTTGCGATGCGCGTCGTAACTACTCTGTAGACCTTCCTGGTCAATGTCGAAGCTGTATGAATCCTTCATTACGAATTCGCGACCGCGCAACAGCCCACCTCTCGGGCGTGCCTCATCGCGAAACTTTGTCTGAATTTGATACAGCCAGAGGGGTAGATCCTTGTAGCTGCTATACAGGTCCTTGACCAGCAAGGTGAACATTTCCTCGTGGGTTGGCCCGAGCAGGTAGTCCACCTTGCGCCGATCTTGCAAGCGAAACAGGTTGTCTCCATAATCGGTCCATCGCCCCGATGCTTGGTATGGCTCTCGAGGCAGTAACGACGGAAAGTGCACTTCTTGTGCGCCAATGAGGTTCATTTCCTGACGAATGATGTTTTCAACTTTTTGAAACGTGCGCCAACCAAGGGGAAGCCACGTATAAGCGCCCGGTGCTGCACGACGGATGTAGCCGGCACGCACCAGTAGGCGGTGGCTCGGCACCTCGGCGTCAACTGGATTGTCCCGTAACGTACGCAAGAAAATCGACGACATTCGGTGAATCACACATGCCTCATTACTGCGGTGGATATAGAGTTCGAGTCGATGTGAACCTTAGTTGGTGCGGTTATGATGATGGAGTCCTTTGAAGTTCGTCGAACCGGAGGCGTGGGTTTCGACCCACGCTTTTTGTTCTTTATAGGGC
>CAYGOJ010000087.1:0-5029 GCA_964351545.1 uncultured Acidimicrobium sp. | reverse complement strand
AGGTCTCGCTCGGCCCCTCGCCGCCGCATGACATCGGCGTCGGGTCGCAGGTGCCCGGCGACTTTGTCGGCGGCTAGGGCGATGTCACTTCTTCCCGTTGCTTTGAGAAAGTCGGACATGTTGCTGTCGTATGGAAACACCGAGCAAGTGGCGCCAATTTCGGCACCCATATTGCAAATGGTCGCCTTGCCGGTTGCCGAAATCGTGTCCGCCCCAGGACCGAAGTATTCGATGATTGCGCCGGTGCCGCCTTCGACAGTGAGCACGCGGGCGACTTCCAAGATGACGTCTTTCGGGCTTGACCATCCAGAAAGGAAGCCGCTGAGTTTGACCCCGATCACCTTTGGCCATCGAACGTTAAATGGAAATCCGGTCATCACATCAACGGCGTCTGCACCGCCAACTCCGATTGCCACCATGCCAAGGCCACCGGCATTCGGTGTGTGACTGTCTGTGCCAATCATCATTCCGCCGGGGAATGCATAGTGCTCGAGCACAACTTGGTGAATGATTCCGCTTCCCGGTCCCCAAAATCCGATGCCGTATTTGGCCGACACACTTTGCAGAAAGTCAAATACTTCTTTGTTGGTGTCAATGGCAACGCCCATGTCGATGCGGGCGCCAACCTTGGCGGTAATCAAGTGGTCGCAATGCACTGTCGACGGAACCGAAGTCGTTGAAAGCCCTGCAGTCATGAATTGCAACAGCGCCATCTGCGCGGTGGCATCCTGCATCGCTACTCGATCGGGTGCAAAATCCACATAACTGCGCCCGCGTTCCATTTCCTGGGTATCAGGGGAGACCAAGTGATTAATCAGAATTTTCTCTGTGAGGGTCAGCGGTCGGCCCAGCCGACGGGTTCCCAATTCGACTCGCTGCGCAAGTCGGGCGTAGACGCGATCGACAATTTCTAACGGGGTACCTGCACCTACTGGCATTTGTGTCTCCCTCAAGCGGCTCAGTTGACGTTTTCGTTATATGGCTTGCATTTGTGGGCCATGTATACAAGTATAGTACAAGTGCGAATAGTTCGATACCACGAGATTGCCCAATCCCTTCGGCAGCAGATTCAATCGGCTGGAATCGCCGCCGGTCGACTTCTACCAAGCGAATCGGCGCTCTCGGATGAATTTGGGGTGAGTCGCGTCACCGTTCGCCGCGCCCTCGATGTTTTGCGTGAAGAGGGCCTGGTGAGCGCGCAACAGGGTTTGGGATGGTTCGTTACCGGCGACCCAGTTTCGCAAGTACTTGCTCGACTCGGAACTATCGAAGAGCAGATGGCTGCCAATGGCATTCGCTCGGAACGCCGAATCATTGAATTTGCCTTCGAAGCAGCGACGCGGTCGGTGGCCAAAATTTTGCATACCGATCAGGTGTTGCGGGTCAAGCGAGTGAACACCGCCGACGGCGAACCCTTTGCCGTCGTCACCGTGTGGTGTCCCTTTGAACTCGGACAACACTTGTCGCGACATGATGTCGAGCAGTCTCCATTTTATGAACTGTTAGATGTTGCACTGCGCGGGGCGACCCAGACTATTGGAGCCGATTCGGCAACGATCGAAGAGGCTCGGTTGCTTGAGATTCCCGCCGGCTCGCCGGTGTTGCGCTGCGAGCGAGTCACCAAAAATCTTGAAGGTCAAGCGGTCCTGCTTTCGCACCATTGCTTCCCCGCTCACCGTACGAATTTCGTTGTTGAACTTCCGTCGGCGCCGCCGTCGATCGCCCCGAGCGGTTTGCGTCTCCTCGACTAAATTTTCGCTATTGCCACGAATCCCAGTGCAGAACTTTTTCTAACGGCAATCGCTTGGCCGGCTGAAATTCGGTGCCCTTTGTATATGCAATTGGGAAGAGTCCGCCTTGAGTGATTTTGTCAAACGGAATTCCAAGTAGTTCGGCGGCCCGTTTCTCACCGTCGTTCATCAGGTGAATCGTTGTCCACGCCGATCCAACTCCGCGACTGCGCAGAGCGAGCATGAAACTCCATGCGGCCGGCAACAGCGAGCCCCATCCTCCTGCTCCAAATGCGACACTTAGATTTTCGAGTCGGCCTTCAATGCACGGAATCATCATCATCGGTGCCCGCTCCATGTTTTCGGCTAGAAACGAAGCAGAGTCGCGGACCTTGGGTAGTTGGGCATCGCGCGAGTCGCCGGTGTCGCGACCGCGTGGCATGTTCGAGTACAGCTCCCAGTTGGCTCGATAAATCTCGGCGAGAGCCATTTTCTTGGCAGGATCCTCGACAACGATAAAGTGCCAACCCTGGCGGTTTCCGCCAGTTGGTGCCTGAAGCGCAATGTTTAGACACTCTTCAACGACCGAGCGCTCGATAGGGCGATCAAAGTCGAGTCGCTTGCGCACGCTTCGTGTGGTGGTAAGTACTTCGTCGGCGGTCAAGTTGAGTTGCATGCTCTTCAGTGTGCCATGCCACCATGGTGTTGGACGCAACGGAGGAACCATATGGGTGGCATCACGGATCGGGTAACAATTTCGGTCGTCGATTGGGTTGCCGACGTACGAATGGTTCGGTCCGATAAGCGCAATGCCCTCGATAATGCGATGTTCAACGCTCTCGCCGAAGTTGGCGAGCAGTTGAAGTCGATGAACGATGTTCGGGCGGTCGTACTTTCCGGTGAAGGTGCATCGTTTTGTGCCGGTCTCGACTTTGGATCGTTTCAGGCGATGGCTAATTCCAAAGATACGGCCGATTCCACATCGACAACGACGGCCGCATCAAGTGCGGCACCGCGAGTTAATGCCGGAGACATGATCGACGGTCGGATCACCCACTTGGCACAACAGGTGTGTTGGGTATGGCAGGAAATTCCCGTTCCCGTAATTGCCGCCGTCCATGGCCATGCCCTAGGGGGCGGCCTGCAGATTGCCCTCGGGACCGACATCCGTATCGTCCATCCCGATACTCAGTTGTCAATCCGTGAAGTGCATTGGGGACTGATCCCGGACATGACCGGCACCCTGATGCTGTCGCGTTTGGTGCGTCCGGACATTGCAAAGGAGCTTGTCTTTAGCGCTCGAATCTTTACCGGTAGCGAAGCGTTTGAACTCGGTGTGGCGACTCGTCTATCACCCGATCCACTTCATGATGCGCTCGTCCTCGCCGCAGAAATCTCGCAGCGCAGTCCAGATGCGATTCGCGGGGCCAAACAGTTGCTCAATCGCATGGCTAACGCGGGTGCGGCCGAGCAATTCGCTCACGAGCGGCAAGTCATGGGGAAGTTGATCGGTTCGCCAAATCAAGTTGAGGCCGTCATGGCGCACTTCCAGAAGCGGCCGGCAAGTTTTAATCCCTGAAAATGAATGGCCGATGTACATCGACCACTAACCGATGTACCATGGGCGGTAGAGATTATCTCTCGGGCCAACGTCGTCCCGGGTGAGCCATGAGCTCACCACATCCAGTTACTGACTGGTTCGAATTGCATTGCGAGGACGAAAATGTTGAGCGAATTGCCGCCTGCGCGCGGTTTGTACGACCCACGATTTGAACACGACGCCTGTGGCGTCTCGTTCGTCGTCGACATCAAGGGTCGTCCGCGCCACGAGATTGTGTCAATGGGTCTTAGTGCCCTGTGCAATTTGAAGCATCGCGGGGCAACGGGTGCCGAGGTGGAGACGGGCGATGGTGCAGGAATTCTCATCCAAATGCCCGATCGGTTCCTCCGCGCGGTGGCTAGTTGCGAACTTCCGCCGCAAGGGAAGTACGGGGCCGGGATGGTGTTTTTGCCTTCTAGTGATGGCCTACGAATGTTGGCCAGGGGAGCAATCGAATCCATTGTCGCCGAAGAGGGACTGCACGTACTTGGGTGGCGCGATGTGCCGGTCGATCCAACCTGTCTAGGCGCAAGCGCGCGACACGTCATGCCCTCGATAGCCCAGATTTTTATTGAAGATATTTCCGGCTCAACTGGAATTGCTTTAGATCGCAAACTGTTCATCGCCCGCAAACGAATCGAACATCAGCTGGCGCCCGAATTGCGTTCATACTTTCCCTCATTGTCATCGCGGACGCTCATTTACAAGGGCATGTTGACACCGTCGCAGTTAGCAGAATTTTTTCCTGATCTCGTTGATCGGCGAGTTGAATCGGCATTGGTTCTTGTGCACAGCCGGTTCAGTACCAATACGTTTCCGTCGTGGCCCCTCGCTCACCCGTATCGATTCATTTCCCATAACGGCGAGATAAACACCGTGCAGGGCAATCGCAATTGGATGCACACTCGCGAATCCCTGCTTACAAGCGATCTCCTTCCGGGCATCGAGCGGGCGTTTCCGATCTGTACCTCCGGAGGTTCGGACTCGGCGAGCTTTGATGAGGTATTGGAGTTGCTCCATCTCGCCGGTCGGTCGCTGCCGCATGCAATCTTGATGATGATTCCTGAAGCATGGGAAAACAATTCGACAATGGATCCGGAAAAACGAAACTTTTATCGTTACCACGCTTCGCTCATGGAGCCGTGGGATGGCCCCGCCAGCGTTGCTTTCTCGGACGGCACCGTGATCGGCGCAGTCCTCGATCGAAATGGATTACGACCGAGTCGATACTGGGTTACCGACGACGACTTGGTGATCATGGCCAGTGAAGTTGGGGTTGTCGACATAGATCCGGCCAGAGTCGTGTACAAGGGTCGTCTCCAACCAGGTCGCATGCTGCTGATCGATACCGCTCAGCAACGAATCGTTAGCGACACCGAAATCAAATTGGAACTGGCCCGGGCCGAGCCCTACGGGCAATGGCTGGACAACGGGCTCATCGATCTGGATGATTTGCCAGCTCGCGAACATGTGGTGTTTAGTCATGACAGCGTGTTGCGACGGCAGCAGGTCTTTGGCTACACCCACGAGGAACTGAAGGTCATACTCGCGCCGATGTCCAAATCCGCCGCCGAACCGATCGGCTCGATGGGCACCGATACCCCGATCGCTGTGCTCTCGGATCGACCGCGACTGTTGTTTGATTATTTCCAACAACTGTTTGCCCAAGTGACGAATCCTCCGCTTGACGCCATTCGTG
>CAYGOJ010000086.1:0-5050 GCA_964351545.1 uncultured Acidimicrobium sp. | reverse complement strand
CTTGCTGGCGGTCTGATCAACAACATCGGCGACTGGCTGCTATTAGTTGCGTTGCCGGCGTTCGTGTATACGGAGACCGGGTCTGGCAAGTCGACGGCGACCATTGTTGTCATCGAGCTTCTCGTTGGCTTCTTGTTCGGGCCATATGGGGGTGCACTCGCAGATCGTTGGGATCTTCGTCGAACGGTCGTGGTCACAAACATTTTGCAGTCGGTGACGCTATTGCCGTTGCTCGTTGTCACTCCCGATCGGCTTTGGCCAGCGTTTCTCGTGGCAGCTCTACAGGGTCTACTCCAACAGGTAAATAATCCCGCATCGTTTGCGCTTGTGCCGCGCATCGTTCCTGCCGAACAATTGGTGCAGGCGAATGCCGCAAATGCCGCGAGTTTTTCAATTGCTCGATTAGTCGGAGCGCCACTCGGCGGCATTGTTGTGGCACTTGGCGGACTCAGCGCCGTGGTCGCTGTCGACGCTGCAACGTTCGCTGTCGTTGCAATGGCTACATGGTTCGTGCGGACGCCGACGCAGAGCCTCGTCGTCGGCGACGATGCGACGAAATCCCGGTCGAGCGTTTTTGGTGGCTGGAGCGAGATTCGACAGGTTCGTCCGCTCGTTGGTCTTCTTGGAATCCAATTTTTGACTGGTGTGGCATTCGCAATGTTTCCGGTACTTTTCATTGCCTTCGTGATTGACCTTCTTCACGGTGACGAAGCAACTGTTGGAATGATCCGCGGAACTGCAGCCGCAGGAGGATTGGTGGCATCGGTGATCGTTGGACGAGGTGGACGCAGTATTGAGCCGACCCGACTGATGCTGTGGGGCTACACGGGTCTTGGGGCAGTTGGCTTGCTCTTCATCAACATCGCTGCTGTGTCGACTGCGCTGTGGCTCTTTTTTATTATCTTCGCCATGACCGGTCTACCGAACATGACCTCCCAAATTGGCACTGTCGGCGCGATACAGCGTCTCTGTCCACCGGCGTTACTCGGCAGGTTTCAGGGGCTGGCATCAGCCGTAGGTTCTGTTGGAGCAGTGATTGGGTCGGTAGTCGTCGGCCTACTGCTTGACCGGGTGGGAGTGACCTTGCTCTTTAATACCCAAGCAACACTGTTTATCCTGAGCGGTGTCGCTTCGTATGTGTTCGTCATCCGTCGTCAGGCCACTAATACTCTTAGTTGATTCCACGTTCAACGGAGCAGCTTCCGCCACCTCGCATGGGTCGATGAGTTTCTCGGATGCAAGGCGGGACGCATCATGCGTGTCGGGTTCTGCCAAGCGCATCCGCAATTCGAACCCAGATGCGACCAAAAGCCGAGTCAAAGTTTCCACCGATGGTGATCTCCTGCCAGATTCGTATGCAGATACTGCGGCCTGACTTGTGTGTGCCCGAATCGCCAAGGTCACCTGACTGAATCCGGCTCGCTTTCGAGCCATACGGATGAGGTGACGGGACGAGGTTTCTGTGGGCATTCCTAATTTATATCGGTACAGGTGTAGTCGAGTTCCAAACTCAGTCCCAGTCGCAAATCCTGACCTAAAGGGTAGGGTATTGATGTGGCTAATTACCGCGAGTTGCTCGCCCAAACGAAATCTCAGATCTCCGAGATTGATACGGCCGCCGCCGAAGTACGAATCGATGCCGGTGGAGTGGTCGCTCTCGATGTGCGCGAGCCAGAGGAGTATGACCAGGGTGCCTTGATAAATGCCCTACACATCCCGCGAGGAAACGTGGAGTCACAAATCGAAGCCAAAATTATTGATAAGTCAACTTCGGTTCTCGTCTATTGCGCGGTGGGAGCACGAAGCGCGTTCGCGGCCAAGACCCTGAATGATCTCGGCTACACCGATGTCTCTTCGGTGATCGGTGGTTTCAATAAATGGAAGGACGAGGGTCGTCCATGGAACAAGCCGGAACAGCTCACCTCCGAACAACGAAATCGTTATCAGCGTCACCTGTCGTTACCCGAAGTCGGAGTAATCGGTCAAACGAGGTTGCTCGCTAGCAAAGTCCTGCTTCTTGGTGCCGGTGGTCTTGGCTCTCCGGCGGCGCTGTATCTCGCCGCTGCCGGTGTGGGCACTATCGGAATTGTTGATATGGATGAGGTGGATGCGTCGAATCTGCAGCGTCAAATTTTGCACAATATTGATCGTGTCGGCGATCGCAAGGTTGACTCGGCGAAGAAGACGATCACCATGCTCAATCCCGATGTCAATGTCGTCACCTACGACACACGACTCGATGCCGGAAATATTTTGGACATCATCGATGGCTACGACGTCGTCGTGGATGGTGCCGACAATTTTCCTAGCCGTTACGTGTTGAATGACGCCAGCGTAAAACTGGGAATTCCGGTTGTACACGGATCGATCTTCCGCTTTGAAGGTATGGTCACGGTGTTCGATCCAAAGAATGGACCTACATATCGCGACATGGTGCCCCAACCGCCACCTGCAGAATTGGCACCAAGTTGCGCAGAGGCAGGTGTGTTGGGAGTATTACCAGGAATAGTTGGTTCAATTCAGGCTCTCGAGACAATCAAGTTGCTACTCGGTATTGGTGACTCGCTAGTTGGACGAATTCTGAGTATTGATACCACCGAGATGACGTTTCGCACTTTCAATTTGAAAGTCGATCCAGACAACGAAGTGACATGGACAAATCGTGATCGCATTGAGGTGCGAGATCTCGATGGTCTATGCGCACCCTGGCTCTCGCACTAGGGGTCCTTCGCGTCCTTCCCGTAGTATTTAGGCGTGGTGTCACGGTCATTCGCCATTGTTGGCGCTGGATTTTCGGGTGCCGTCGTGGCCCGCGAACTGGCCGAGGCCGGACATCAGATAAAGGTCTTTGACTCACGCGACCATGTAGCAGGCAACTGTCATACGGGTCGCCATGAAACCGGGGTCATGGTGCACACCTATGGCCCGCACATCTTTCATACCCAGCACCAACACGTGTGGGCATACATCAACCGCTTTGCCACGATGCGGCCATATAACCATCGTGTCAAGGCCACATCTGGGGGTTCGATCTATTCGTTGCCCGTCAACCTGCTGACCATCAATCAGTTTTTCGGTACGACTTTCACCCCTGCCGAGGCCGAAGCCTTTATTGACAGCAAGAGCGACAAGTCGATTACCACCCCGGTCACATTTGAGGATCAGGCCCTTAAATTCGTCGGACGTGAACTGTACGAGGCGTTTTTTTCTGGATACACGAAGAAGCAATGGGGAGTCGAGCCGACAGAGTTACCGGCAAGTATCCTGGCGCGATTGCCCGTGCGTTTCACCTACGAAGATTCGTATTTCAGTCATCCCTATCAAGCAATTCCGGAACACGGATACACCCCGATCGTGGAGGCGATTCTTGATCATCCTTCAATCGAGTTAAGCCTGAACACGATGTTCACCAGGGCACGAAGTTCCGAGTACGACCACGTCTTTTGGACCGGGCCAATTGATGCATATTTTGATTATGAACATGGCCGTCTTGGATATCGAACTCTGGATTTTGAGCAGCAAGTAAGCGATGGCGATTTTCAAGGATGTCCGGTGATGAACTACTGCGACGAATCGGTGCCATACACCCGTATTACCGAGCACAAACACTTTGCCCCTTGGGAATCACACGATCGCACCGTCACGTATCGCGAGTTCAGTCGCTTGTGCGAGCCCGACGATATTCCTTATTACCCGATTCGCTTGGTCAAGGAAAAGGAGCAGTTGCTCGACTATGTGCAACTGGCCCGACGTGCCGATGGCGTGACTTTCCTCGGGCGATTGGGAACTTATCGATACCTGGACATGGATGTCACGATCCATGAGGCGTTGCATGCTGCGCAGCGCACATTGCAGCTTCTCACCGACTCAACACAGTTACCTGCATTTTTTACGGATCCGCTCGGTGGCTGAACACTTGCTGCAGCGCTTAACGCTGCCCACGCCCCATACCGCAGAACCTTTGTTGTATGCCAGAACAACAGGTAACGCGGTCGTGGCGGTGGATCGAGTGACGCTGGCTAGTGGTGCGACGCTAAGTTTTGACACTTCATTTGGCGTGTTTGCCGCCGGTCGCTGGCGTCGGATCACGCAGGTCAATGACTTGTCGGTGAGTGTTGATGCGGTTGGTGCTGGACGAGTCGAAATCGTAGCCATCGAAAATCTTGTGGAGCGCGTGGTGGCAACTCAAGCACTTGGCTCTCAACCCGTGACACTCGCCGCGCCGCAACTCGTCGGGTCAATGATTGGCACGATGTTCGTGCGCATCGTGGCCGACGGCGAAGTCGTTGTTCACGGGGGACACTGGTTCACGATCGATGCACCCGCCCATGAAGTCCGGCTATCTCTCTCGATCACTACTTTCAACCGCCAGGAATATGTTCGACGAACCGTAGAAAACGTGTTGTACCTAGTGCAAAAGATCGATTCGTTGCGAGGGTCGGTGCGCGTGCTGGTGGTCGACAATGCGCGCAACATCTCCTTTGACACCGGGCCAGACGCCCCAATATCCGTAATCGAGAACCTGAACCTTGGCGGTGCGGGTGGATTCGCCCGCGGCCTGATGCAGCTTCGACGCGAAGGGTGGGCCACGCATGTGTTGTTCATGGACGACGACATCACATTGGAACCGGAGGCGCTCGTGCGCACGATGGCGCTGTTCAGATACGCCAAGGACGACAAGTTGTGCGTCCACGGGGCAATGCTGAGCGAAGAGCGACAATGGATGCAATTCGAGGCCGGAGCCGAATACTCCTGGAGGTCGATCTACCCGCTACAGGCACTAGGTCGAGACGACGACCTACGCGAGCGCAAGATTGCGTTGGTTGACGCGCCGGAAATCAAGTTCGCCTACACCGCGTGGTGGTACACGGCGTTTCCGATCGATATCACGCCGGATAACCCGCTTCCGGTATTCGTGCGCGGGGACGACGTGGCCTTCGGACTGATGCACACGGGCAAACATTCGGTGACGCTGAATGGCATCATCGTGTGGCACGCCGACTTCGGTCTGAAGAATAATCCATCATCGCTGTACTACGAGGCGCGTAAC
>CAYGOJ010000085.1:0-5221 GCA_964351545.1 uncultured Acidimicrobium sp. | reverse complement strand
ATACTTTCGACGTGACATCGGCTGGCGATCGCAGGGCGCGGCAATAACTTCGTACGCCGCGACCGGAGTCGATATCGAAGAGGGAACACGCGCAGTGAGTTTGATGAAAGCCAGCATCGAACAGACATCAAACGCCCAGGTCCTGCGTGGCGTCGGTGCATTTGGCGGCGCGCTTGATGTTTCGTTCCTTAAGGAATTCGATGAACCAGTCTTGGTTGCCTCGACCGACGGCGTCGGAACGAAGGTAGAACTAGCCGCGCGGACTGGTCGGGTTCGCGGTACTGGAATCGACATTGTTCATCACTGCATCAACGACGTGTTGGTACAAAGGGCCACTCCACTTTTCTTCCTCGACTATTTGGCTTCGTCGCATATCGACGCAGAGCGCGTAGCTGCGGTAGTCGACGGAATGTCGTTTGCCTGCGCCGCCGCGGGCTGCGTTTTATTGGGTGGTGAAACCGCCGAGATGCCAGGCGTGTATGTGCAAGGCGCCTTTGACATTGCCGGAACATTGGTCGGGGTTGTCGAGCGACGAAACCTGCTCCCTCGGTCCGACATCTCGATCGGCGATGTGCTCATTGGTGTCGCCTCCAATGGCCCACACACCAACGGATACTCGTTGTTGCGAAAAATATTTGAGTGGATTCCATTGGACTCCATGCCGTATCCGCTCACCAAGAGCCTGGCGGACTCATTGCTAGAACCGCATAGAAACTATTTGCCGGTGCTTTCCAAGGCCCTCGATACCGAATGCGTCAAGGCGCTCGTACACATCACCGGCGGCGGGCTACCCGACAATCTGCCCCGCGTGTTGCCGGAGGGGATCGATGCCATTGTCGAACTTGGTTCTTGGCCGATGCCGCCACTGTTTCAACTTGTTCGACAGCTCACCACAATCGAAAATGTCGAGCTGTACCGAACCCTGAATATGGGAATCGGCATGGTGATCATGACGCATCCCGACGATGCCGCCAAGGTACGCGACTCAATTGACGAGCCAACGTGGATTATCGGTCGACTCGTACCCGGCACTCGATCCGTAATGTTGCGATGAGAGATCTGGAAGTAGAAACAAATACTCGTCATCGGATCGTGGTACTCGCTTCCGGCGAAGGCACCAATCTGCAGGCGATCATCGATTCGTGTCACAACGACGAAATCAATGGCACGGTGGTTGCGGTTGTTACCAATAACCCATCGATCGGAGCCATTCGCCGAGCCGAGAGCCGCGACATACCGACGCGAGTTGTGACCAAGTTGCCCGGTGAAAGCCGCCAATCGTTTGACGCACGACTCGCCGACGCGGTCTCGGGTTTTGAGCCCAGCTGGGTTGTTCTGGCTGGTTTCATGCGGATACTTTCCGACTCGTTCATTTCTCGATTTGCGGTACCTCAGGCCGAGGCTCCAAGTCGAATCATAAATTTGCATCCAGCACCGCCCGGCGAGTTACCAGGCATGAACGCCATTGAACGCGCGTTTACAGAATCGCAAACGGGTTCGCGAGTACGCTCTGGGGCAATGGTTCACTTCGTCGACTCCGAAGGCGTCGACTGCGGGCCGGTCATTGTGAGCGACGATGTGCCAATTTTGGCCGCTGACACATTCGATGACTTTGCCGCCCGCATGCATCGCCATGAACACAAACTGCTAGTGCTCGCCCTGCAGCAACTTTGCGCTCAACCACTACACAGCGAAATACCTGCCACTCGTAAGGAGTTCAAATCGTGATCGCTAACGACCGCAACAACGAATTTTTTTCCCGATTCGAAGGACTCACGTTTGATGACGTGGTCGTCGTGCCTGGGTACAGCGAAGTCCTACCCGACATGGTTGATACCACTGGCCACTTCGCCCGCGACATCTATCTTTCAACTCCCCTTGTGTCGGCGGCCATGGACCGCGTCACCGAATCTCGCTTGGCGATCGCAATTGCTCGAGCCGGTGGCATTGGAATAGTGCACCGAAATATGACAACCGAAGAACAGGCAACGGAGGTTCGTCGGGTGAAGCGAGCGCAGTCCGGAATGATCACCGACCCGGTTACCTTGCCAGCCTCGGCAACTCTTGAGGAAGCCGAGCAGCTGATGAACCGATACCGCTTCTCGGGGGTTCCGATCACCGATAGCGAGGGAATTTTGGTTGGCATTTTGACCAATCGTGACATTCGCTTTTGTGCACCCAGCGACTACTCGAAACCGGTCAGCGAATTCATGACAAGCGAAGGACTCATTACCGCGGGCGAAGGGACGTCGCTCGACGAGGCAAAGGCAATACTCAACACGCACCGAATCGAAAAACTCCCGCTCGTCAATGCAAGTGGTCACCTGCGCGGATTGATCACGGTCAAGGACATCATGAAGCGCCAAGAATTTCCGAACGCAACAAAGGACAGCCGCGGTCGTTTGCGAGTCGGCGCCGCGGTTGGCGTGGGAGCCGACCTCGAACAACGAGTAGACGCGCTCGTATCGGCATCGGTTGATGCGTTAGTGATCGATACCGCCCACGGTCATTCGGCCGGGGTGATCAAAGCGATCGAACGAGTCAAGTCCAATTGGCCGGAGTTGGCGGTGATCGCAGGAAATGTCGTAACCGAAGAAGGCGTGGATGCGCTCGTTGCAGCAAAAGCCGACGGAATCAAAGTTGGCGTTGGCGCCGGTTCGATATGTACGACTCGTGTCGTAGCCGGTGCCGGAATGCCCCAACTATCGGCTATTTGGCACACCGCTCAGCGAGCCCACGCGCACGGGATTCCGCTCATCGCCGACGGTGGTGTTACATACTCTGGTGATTTGGTCAAGGCGTTTTCAGCCGGCGCAACCGTCGTCATGCTCGGCAGTCTCTTTGCCGGCACAGACGAAGCACCCGGCGAAGTCGAACTCTTTGAAGGTCGCCGGTACAAGAGTTACCGCGGCATGGGTTCACTTGGCGCGATGCAAGGACTCGGCGCCGATCGATACGGCTCGGCGCAAGGTGAAAGCACACCGCGCAACAAACTCGTGCCAGAAGGAATTGAAGGTCGCGTCGCGTACGCCGGATCGCTCGGTGATGTGGTATTCCAACTTGTCGGAGGTTTGCGCTCGGGAATGGGATACGCCGGAGCAGCCACCCTGCCGGAACTTTATTCACGCGCTCGATTTATGCGTGTCACCACTGCCGGTCGTGAGGAAAGCCATCCACACGATGTCACCATTACCCATGAGGCGCCCAATTATCACCAGAGTTAGGGCCATAATGTAAGTAATGCAAACCCGCGACCTTGTCGGACTTGATTTCACAGGGAGCGTCGCCGGAGTTTCCGCGTTTGATGATGCACTATTTGCCTTGCTTCGATTTCAACCCGAGGTTGGTTCAAGAGTTGGCAACATGATTAAAACGGATCCGTCTCTCCCGATGGGCTACGTCTTTTCCGCGTATCTGGGGTTGTTGTCGAGTGAACGACCCGACGGGCTGGCGGCCGCCGATCAGTTGCGCAATTTAGAACAGAAGCAGTTGAATCTGAACGCTCGCGAACAAATGCATCTACGGGCAGCAAAGTCGTGGGCATCGGGAAATGCGCTCGCTGCGGCTCGAACTCTTGACGAGATAAATCTTGCCTTCCCCACCGACACCCTCGCCCTATACGTGGGTCACCAACTCGATTTTTTCACTGGCGCGTCGCAACACATCCATGATCGAATCGCTGCGGCCATACCGTTTTGGAGCGAATCTCAACCGCACTACGGGTATCTCAGTGCAATGTGGGCCTTCGGTCTCGAGGAATCTGGCAACTACGCCAAGGCGGATGAAGTCGGGCGGCGGTCCGTCGACATCAATAAAAATGATGTGTGGGGAATCCACGCTGTCGTTCATGTGCAGGAAATGCTTGGCAAGGTCGACGAGGGCCTGAATTATCTCGCCAAGCATGAAGACGATTGGATGTACGGCAATTTTTTCAATGTGCACAATTCGTGGCACCGAACACTATTTCTGCTTGAACTCGAAAAATACGATGAAGCACTTGAACTATATGACTCGGTCATCCACAATGCAGATTCTGCCAATCTGGCGCTGGAAATGCTCGATGCTTCGGCGCTGTTATGGCGACTGCACCTCGACAACATTGATGTCGGCAACCGCTGGCAACTACTCGCCGATTCCTGGGCCGGCAAGGATCCGGTTCCCTATTACTTCTTCAACGATATGCATGCCTGCCTCGCCTTCGTCGCGTCCGGACGAATGGGCGATGCTGAGTCTCTAATCGCGAGGCTTACGACCTACATCGCACATTCGAACCAGGGTGAAACAAATCGAGACATCGTGGCCCAGGTTGGGTTGCCAATTTGCACGGCGATAGTCGCCCACGGCAAGGGCGACTTCGCCACTTGTACAAACTTGATCGATCAGGTTCGGGAGAAATTTGCAATCATTGGCGGAAGTCACGCCCAACGAGACCTCGTGCATCGAACACTAATCGACTCCTTGCAGAAGTCCGGAAATCATGCTCGCGCGGAACAACTACTCAATCAACGCCTTAGCGACCGACCGGCAAGTGTGTGGTCGAGCAAGCGGCTCGCGAGGTCTCTTCCAATTGCCTGAACGCACCACATTCTTTCCCCAGGACATCATCATCAAAAAACGTGATGGTGGCACGCTCACAAAAGACGAAATTGAATACTTTGTTAGCGCGGCGACTGATGGCCAATTCGCCGACTATCAAATTAGTGCCTTGCTGATGGCAATCGTATGGCGCGGAATGACGTCGCAGGAGACCGCGTGGTTGACCGATGCAATGATGCGTTCCGGTGAACTCATCGATCTAGCCGCAGTATCCGGAATTAAGGTCGACAAGCATTCAACGGGTGGAGTTGGCGACAAGGTTTCGCTCATCCTTGCCCCGCTCGCGGCGGTGTGTGGTGTCAAGGTGCCGATGATGAGTGGTCGAGGGCTCGGACATACAGGGGGAACTGTCGACAAACTGGAGGGAATACCGGGATTCAATGTCCAGCTCAGCGTGTCCGAGTTTCGCCGAATACTGCAATTGGTAGGCACGGCAATGATCAGCCAAACCCCGAAAGTCGCACCCGCCGACCGCAAACTTTATGCGCTGCGTGATGTGACCGGCACCGTCGAGTCGATTCCGCTTATTTGCGCCAGCATCATGAGCAAGAAACTCGCGGAGGGAATTGACTCTCTTGTCCTCGATGTGAAATTTGGTAAGGGTGCTTTTATGAAGACAAAAGGC
>CAYGOJ010000084.1:0-5569 GCA_964351545.1 uncultured Acidimicrobium sp. | reverse complement strand
TGCCCAAGCCCACGCACATGGGCGATCGAACCGGCAATGTCGTCTCGCCACAGGCGTTTATCAAAACCAAGGCTGTGGGTGTAGGCCATCAACGCATCGGCCGGCGACTCGCTAAATCTGCCGTGCCAGAGCGGTGTCCCGCCAGAGATTGGGTCGGTCATGACCTGGACTTTCTCGAACCCTTTAGACCGGCGAGTTTGGCGATGTCCTTGGCCAAACTCTTGGCGCTGTAGTTGGAACTTGCCAGACAAAACATTGTGTCGTCGCCCGCGACTGTACCGACCAGTCCGTGCAGTCGTGATCGATCAAGGGCCGATGCCACAACATGGGCACATCCTGGTGGTGTGCGCACCACGACCATCGGCTCACTAACCTGCACATCGGCGACCCATTCGCTGAGCACTCGACGCAATTGTTCGGGCGGCGAAAAGCGATCTGGTTGAAAGTTTGGTATCGAATACACCGTTTCGCCGGCCGCCGTGCGGATCTTCGTCGCCCCCAGTTCCTCTAAATCGCGGGACACGGTGGCCTGGGTAGCGGCGATACCCGATTTCTTCAGCAGGGCAAGCAACTCTGGTTGGTTGGTTACCTCTCGTTCGGAAATAATCCGGGAGATGGTCTGTTGACGCTGGGTTTTCGAACTCATCTGGAAACCTCCAATAGAAATGCCAGCAGCCCGCGCGCCGAGTGCATGCGGTTATGCGCTTGGACGATGACCCGACTTGCCAAACCGTCGATCACTTCGGCTTCCACTTCATACCCGCGATGTGCGGGGAGGCAGTGCATGAAGATTGCGTTGCCGTCGGCGCGAGCCATCACCTCGGTGGTCACTTGATAGCTGGCAAACGCGACTTCGCGTCGATCGGCTTCGTCTTCCTGACCCATCGAAGTCCAAACATCGGTGTGCACCGCGTGGGCACCCTTGGCCGCCACCTTCACGTCTCGATACTGCTCAACGGACGGCGCGCCGAGCTCGATGATCTGTTCGAGATCGGAAACCGCTGCGTCATAGCCGGCCGGACATCCCAAACGGACATGCATTCCCAGCAGCGCGCACGCTTGTGTAAGCGACCGCGCCACATTGTTGAAGTCGCCGATGTAACAGACGGTCTTGCCGGCTAGATCGCCAAACTCCTGGCGCATGGTCAACACATCGGCAAGAGTCTGCAATGGATGTGCCGAATTACTGAGCATGTTAACGACAGGAATAGTTGCGACGGAGGCCATCCGCTGCAGCGTGGCGTGATCGAATACCCGTGCAGCCAAAATCGAGTGATAGCCGTTCAGTACCCGAGTGACATCTTCGACCGTTTCGCGAATATCAAAGCCAATTTCTTCGCCCCGGGTATATACCGGATGCCCGCCAAGTTGAGTAACCGCCATTTCCATGCTGTGGCGAGTGCGGTTGGAAGGCTTTTCAAAGATGAGCGCAACGCCCTTTCCCGCCAAGGGAGAACCCAATTTGGCAATCGGTCGAGTTGCGAGATCCAATACATGGCCAATTTCCGTGGCGCTCAAATCTTTGACTTCAAGAAAGTTACGCGGGGTCACGGCTTTTTTCATGATCTCGTCACTTCAAAACCGCGGCGACGATTGCGACCGCCTCGTCTATTTCTTCGGTGCTTACCGTGATCGGCGGGGCGATCCTAAGAGCCGTTGCGGTGACTGCGTTCGTCACAAGTCCACGCTCCAGCAATGCGTTAAATATCACTTTGGCATCGGTGCCGGGCTTCAGCTCCGCGCCGAGTAGGAGCCCGCGGCCGCGAACATCGATTACGCCAGGGATTTTTTGCAGAGATTCTCTGAGGTAGTCACCCTTTGTTCGGGCAAGTTCGGGAGCGTTGATTTCCTTCATCACCTGGATCGTCGCTCGCGCCGCCGCCGTGGCAATGGCCGTTCCGCTGAACGTACTGCCGTGATCGCCAGGCTGAAATACTCCCGCAACCGACTTCTTGGCCCACACCGCCCCGATTGGCATCCCGTTGCCCATCGCCTTGGCCACTGTCACCACATCGGGCTTGATGCCCGCACGTTCGAAGCCAAACCAGCGACCCGTGCGTGCAAATCCGGTTTGTATCTCATCCATCATTAACAGCGCACCGCGCTCGGTACACATTGTGCTGACAGCCTGCAAATACTCATTCGTTGCGGGAATGACACCGCCCTCACCCTGCACGGACTCCAGTATCACGGCGGCCACTTCGCCATCCAATGCTTGATCAAGTGCGGTGATGTCGCCGAAGGCAACATGGCGGAATCCTTCTGGCATCGGCTGAAACGGCTCGTGTTTTGCCGGTTGTCCGGTTGCGGCAAGTGCCGCCAATGTGCGGCCATGAAAACTTCCGAAGGCACTGACGACACTGTGGCGGCCCCGGCCACCAAATTTGCGAGCCAACTTGATTGCGGTCTCCACAGACTCTGCCCCGCTATTGCAGAAAAACAATTGCCCGCCACCGCCAAGTAATTCATCGACCATGATCGCGGTTTCGGTGGCGACTGGATTGGTGAAAAAGTTGCTCACATGCATCAACGTGGATGCCTGTTCGACTATCGCTCGTGTCACGGCTGGGTGGCTATGTCCTAAAGATGTGACGGCGAGGCCACAGAGAAAATCCAAATACCGCTTGCCGTTGATATCCCACAATTCGGTACCGCTGCCCCGTTCGAACATCACCTGAGGCGCCCCAAAGACCGGCATAAACGGACAGGTATCGCGCCCTGCCAGCAACTTGGTGGCCACACTCGATGTGGCAAATGCGTGAGTTGGCATCATGCGGTCCTTTCAGTTGGCGAGGTTTCAATCATCGTGCCAACACCGGCATCGGTGAACAGCTCGATGAGTAGCACGTGGGCGATCCGTCCGTCGAGAATGTGGACACGCTTGACACCATTTTCTAAGGCATGAATGCAACTTTCGACTTTGGGGATCATCCCGCCCCCCACGCTGCCGTCGGCAATCATTTTTAGTAATTGTTCAGGCGATGTTTGGCGCACGATCGACTGTGAGTCGTTTGCATCGCGTCTCAATCCCTCAATGTCCGTGAGATAAATCAGTTTTTCCGCACCAAGAGATTCCGCAATCGCTCCCGCCGCTGTGTCTGCATTGACGTTGTATGCCTGACCCGCAGCATCGGAGCCAATGGTGGCGATCACGGGAATGGCCCCATCTGCCAGCATCGACTTTAGAATCGTGGAATCCACAGAGGCGATGTCCCCTACGAATCCCAACTCCGGATCTCGTTGGCTAACGCGTAACAGTCCGGCATCCTGGCCGGATACTCCGACTGCGCGCGCGCCGTGGATATTGATTGCAGAGACAAGTTGCGGGTTGATGTTGCCGAGCAGCACCATGCTGGCAATTTCCACAGTCTCGGCGTCGGTGACTCGTAGTCCATCGCGAAACTCGGGCTTCTTGCCCAGCCGTTCCATCATCGCGCTGATCTGCGGCCCACCACCGTGCACGACGACGGGTTTGATCCCGACGGCGTGCATAAGGGCAATGTCTTGGGCAAATGTGCTGGTGGCAAATCCATCGCTGGCGCCGGCAAGCGCATTTCCGCCGTACTTAACCACGACAATCTTGCCGAGAAATTTCTGGATATACGGAAGTGCCTGAATTAGAAGTGTGCCGGCGGCCTGATCAAGCGAAGCCGACTTGCTCATGGGTATAACCCAACACTGGCGAGTCCGAGTGTCTCGTCGATGTCGAGGGCGACATTGGCCGCCTGTATCGCCCCACCGGATGCGCCTTTGGTCAGATTGTCGATCGCGCACAAGACCAATACATAGCCAGTTCGGTCATCGAAGCGAGCGGTGATATGCGCGGAGTTGGTCCCAAGAGTCGCCTTGGTCGAAGGCAACGCCGGCCTCACAACGATGAATGGTTCGTCGTGATACGCCCGCGCCAATGTGGCGAGAATAGACGAGGTGCTCACAGCAGAAGCGTCGGCCGGTCGCGCATAACAGGTAGCCAAAATACCTCGATTCATCGGTGCCAGATGCGGGGTGAAAAGAACTTGTGCACCGGTTACCTGTTCGATCTCGGGGGTATGTCGATGAACAAGTACCTCATAGGCGCTGAAATCTTCGTTCGCTGTGGCAAACATCGTGTTGTCCTTTGGCGCTCGGCCGGCACCCGATACTCCCGATGCGGCATCAACAATGACACCTTGGGTAGCAATCACTCCGGCCGCAACGAGCGGTGCCAGGGCGAGGCTTGCAGCGGTGACATAGCAACCCGGAGTCGCAATCAGATGTGCGCCGATCAGTTGTTTTCGGTACAACTCTGGCAATCCATAAACCGCCTTGCTCAGCAATTCCGGGCAGGTGTGTTCAAAGCCGTACCACTTTGGGTAACTGGCCGGATCCAACAGCCGAAACGCACCCGAAAGATCGACAACGAGCGGCACCGATCCCAAAAGTTGAGGCACGATTTGCATTGAGACTTCGTGGGGTAAGCCAAGAAACACGATGTCGCACTTCGATGCCCGACCAATACTGAATTCCTCAAACACCAGGTCCGGATACTCCACGGCCAATGATGGATACAGCGCCGATGCCAATGTGCCTGCCTGTGAATCCCCTGTTGCATAGACGACATTGAACATCGGGTGCTGGGCGCACAGGCGCAGCAATTCGACGCCGGTGTATCCCGAAGCTCCGATTATTCCGACATTGAACATGGTCGCATTAGCATACAACGCGCTGTATGAGTATGCAATGACAGGCTGGAGGTGCTCAGGCCACTCCGCGCAGGGTTGCGCCTAGTTTCTCGGCTGCCGAGATGCACTTGAGACGCACGGTGGCGACCTCGCCGTCTGTCAGAGTTCGGTCGGTCGCCTGCAGGCGAAATCTGTAGGCAAGGCTTCGCGAATTCGGGTCAACACCCGCCCCACGATAGGTATCGAACAGCGATAGGTCGGTAACCAAAGCCCCACCCGCCTGGCGCAACGCCTTGGTGAGGACCGCCGCGGCAACCGACTGCGGGGTCTCGAAGGCGAGATCGAAGTCGCTGGAAGGAAATTTGCTTACCAATTGCATGCCGCGAATTTTTGCTTCTTCAGCAAGCAAAACCGACAGATTTAGTTCGACACAGGCGACTCGGCCGACAATGCCGTAATTGACTAATACTCCGGGATCAATTTCCCCCACCGCGCCCACCACTATTCGGCCGCGGCTCAACTCCGCGCTCCTGGTGGCATGAAAACCGGCCGGTGGCTTGTCTTGGTCCAGTTGGGCGCCGACTCCCAGTCCTGCAGAAATTTGCGACCACAAGTCCATCGCCACTGGTGCATCCGAATGCGCCACCATGACGCATAGCGCTTCGTATTCGTCCGGAAGAATTTGCGAACCTTGCGGGTAGACATGACCGATCTCAAAAAGCGAAATATCGGTGGCTCGATGCGACTGGTTGTAGGCAATCGCGCGCAGCATCCCGTGTCGCAACGATGTTCGGAGCACGCTTTCTTCCGCGACGAGCGGGTTGGCGAGCCGCAGTGCGTTGGGCCAGTCCAGCAGGGTGAGGATTTTTTCGGTGAGACGATTGCCGCGTGCGCCCGTGTCAGTGCCG
>CAYGOJ010000083.1:0-5575 GCA_964351545.1 uncultured Acidimicrobium sp. | reverse complement strand
GCCCCGCTTTGTGGCGGGGCCTCTCAACCGTGAATCCGATGGCTGGGGTAGCCATTATTGGATTCAGTCGGGCGGATCTGGGGGGAGATCCACCGCGATCTGTAGTAATTATGCCAGACCGCTGAGTAACCATTCAAGGCGAACGAAGCGATACTTCCTATCTTTTTTAGAGATACCCTCCACCTGGTCCATGGAAATCCGCCACCTCTCCAGCCTCATTGCAATCGCCGATACCGGATCGTTTTCGGCCGCCGCTCGGGCGCTCGGCACGGTGCAAAGCAATGTGTCGGCCCACATTTCGCGACTGGAGGCCGATCTCGGGGTAACACTCGTCGAACGTCACTCGGGCGAACTCACCGAAGATGGCGCGCGCGTCGTGGCACGGGCCCGTCGGGTTGTGCACGAACTGGAAGACATCGCCGACGATATCCACTCGACGGACATGATCATCGAAGGTGAAACTCGACTTGGATGCATCGGCACGACTGCCCGCTGGCTGATGCCGAGGCTGCTACTTGGTCTCATTGAGGCGCACCCGAATGTGCATGCGACCGTGTACGAAGGAGCAACATCGCTGCTAGTGCCGCGCCTTTTGAGCGGCGACATCGACGCTGCCATCGTCCACTTCCCCATCGATCAACCCGAACTTGTCCTCGAACCATTTTTTGCCGAAGACCTAGTGCTACTCGTTCATAGCAAACACGAATGGGCCTCGCGTCAAACACTAAGTATCACCGAGTTGGCCCAGCGTCCGATCTTGCTGCCACCACGAGTGAACGCACTGCGACGAATTCTCGATCGCGTCGCCGCGTCGCACCGAGTGGTGCTCAAGCCGCAGGCCGAAATTGACGGGATGCGTTTGCTCGCCTCGCTTGCTTTCGAGGGTTTCGGACCGGCGGTAGTTCCGGCAACGGCGATACCGACGTGGCTGACTGGAGATTTTGCTCGGGTCGCAATTCCGGAATTGCCGCGCCGAATAGTTGGTTGGGCCGCTCGACGACGACCACTCCCAAATCGACCGACACGGGCGACATTGGAAGTCGCCAAGATCGTCATCGGTGATACAAAATCGCTGCCTCGGGGAGTTCATTCAGACCCCGCTTCTACTCGGTCAACACGGTCTAATCTCTAGTCGTGACGGTTACCACTAATAGTTCCGGCGTTCACCTGCAACGGGCGGTCCAAGGTGCGGCCTCTGCCGAAGTTCGCCAACTGGAACACAGCAAGCGCTCGGTGATGTGGATAGATGTGAACTCGACCCATCATCGCGGCGCGTTGTCGGCCGCGGCGTCCGAAGTTATCGCCTACGCCGCCAGTACGGCGCGCGATCACGGACTCCCGCTCGTGATGTCGCTTGGTTCCTCGGGAGCCGACATCGTCGAAGGGGTGGCGGCGCTCCATGGTTGGGGCCAAGCCGCCCATGCCATCGCCGGTTGTTCCGGAGTGGTTCCAATCATCACCATCGTCAACGGCCCGGCAGTTTCCGGCCCGGCCCTGCTGATCGGGCTGAGCGATTTTGTGATCATGACCGCCGATTCGTACGCCTTTGTCTCCGGTCCAACAATGGTTGCGGAATTTACCGGCATTGAAATCAGCAACGAAGAACTCGGCGGAACTGATGCGCACGCTCGACAAAGCGGTGTGGCCAGTCTGGTGGCCCAAGACGCTGAATCGGCTCTCACTTCACTCGAGCACCTGCTGATGTATCTTCCAAACAATGTCGATGAGCTTGCGACGCATGTCGACACCGACGACCCCGTCGATCGGCCAACCCCACAAGCAGGCACGGCGATCCCAAATAGTTCGACCGGCAGTTACGACGTACGAAAGGTCATTCGCATCCTGGCCGACGACGAGGAAATGTTTGAACTTCGAGATCGTTGGGCCCCAAATGTCATCACCGCATTCATCACTATTGGTGGCGAATCCATTGGAGTGGTTGCCAATCAGCCGATGGCTCTGGCCGGCACGTTAGATATTTCGGCATCACAAAAGGCTGCGCGATTTGTCAGTTTCTGCGACTCCTTCAATATTCCATTGCTCACCTTGGTAGATACACCGGGTTTTTACCCCGGCAAAGACCTGGAATGGCGGGGAATGATCCGCCACGGCGGGCAACTTGTGTTCGCCTATGCCCGAGCGACGGTGCCCCGTGTGTGTGTGATCTTGCGCAAGAGCTACGGCGGGGCTTACATCGTCATGGATTCGAAGACGATGGGCAACGACCTTTGTCTTGCATGGCCAACCGCAGAACTTGCCGTCATGGGCGCCGGACAAGCGGCGGCAATATTGCAACGGCGCGCCTCGGCCAAGGAGCGTGCGGCCTTCGAATCCGATTACAGCGCGAGACTTCTTAATCCTTATATCGCCGCCGAACGTGGTTACATCGACGCCGTCATCGATCCAGCAGATACTCGTCGAGAAGTTGCCGCCGCTTTTGTCATGCTGCGCGAAAAACGCGAACGACTGATCTCTCGGAAGCACGACAACACACCGCTCTAGAGCGTCGACCTCTAGACTGCTGGTGGAGAAGAAGCTCTCCGAACCTACACGTAGAAGGGAGTCACGGTGGCTGAAACCATCACCATCATTGACGATCGATCGGGAAAGAAAGTGACGATACCGATTCACGACGGTGTATTTGCGTCCTCGGCATTGCGAGAACTTGACTCCAATCTGCGAATGTATGACCCCGCTTTCCTGTCGACGGCCGCATGCGCCTCATCTATTACCTTTGTCGACGGTGAGGCCGGTGTGATGCGCTACCGCGGCTACCCGATCGAACAACTCGCCGAAAAGTCCACCTTTTTGGAAGTCGCATACCTGCTGCTGAATGGCGAGCTCCCGAATAAGGAACAACTCGATACGTGGACATATGACGTCACCCACCACACGATGGTGCATGAAAACATGCGCAAGCGATTCGTGGATGGTTTCCATTACAACGCTCATCCGATGGGAGTATTCATTTCGGCGATTGCCGCGCTTGGAACTTTTTACGAGGATTCCAAGAACATCTTTGATGCCGAAATACTCAACAAACAGATTCTTCGGCTAGTGGCCAAGGTTCCGACCATTGCCGCCATGACCTATCGATTCAGTTCTGGATTGCCGTTCGTACTGCCAAACAATTCAATGAGTTACGCCCAGAATTTTCTCAACATGATGTATCGAATTGGTGACGACTTCGCCGTAGACCCCGTCCTTGCGAGGGCCATGGATGTGTTGTTCATCTTGCACGCCGACCACGAGCAAAATTGTGGAACAACGGCTATGCGAATTGTCAGTTCGTCACACGCCGATCCATATTCGGCCACAGCCGCCGCGGCGGCAGCCTTGTATGGTCCCCTACACGGTGGCGCCAATGAACAAGTTGTGCGCATGTTGCGTGAAATCGGTGACGTCAAAAACGTTCCGGCCTTCATTGAATCGGTCAAGCGCGGCGAGGGGCGACTGATCGGTTTTGGACATCGCGTGTACAAAAATTTCGATCCGCGAGCGACCATCATCAAAAAGACGGCCTATGACGTGTTCGCCGTCACCGGGAATAACCCGCTGTTGGATATTGCGCTCAAGATGGAAGAGGTTGCACTCAGTGACGACTATTTCGTTTCGCGCAAGTTGTATCCCAATGTCGATTTCTATTCCGGGCTCATTTATCAGGCCCTCGGCTTCCCAGTCGAAATGTTTACAGTGCTATTTGCCATTCCACGCACGGTTGGATGGCTGGCCCATATGAGCGAACTTCTCAAGGACAAGGAACAGAAAATCAGCCGACCACGGCAGTGGTACATCGGCCAAGACGAGCGCGAATACGCACCGATCGTCACCCGCTAATATCGATCACGATCTTGCCAATGCTGGCATTTGATTCCATATATATGTGCGCCTCGGCAATCTGATCAAACGCAAATCGCCGGTCTATGACCGGTTTGAGCAATGTGGAGTCGAATAGCGGCAACATCTCGGCAATGAACCGCTGAGTAATCGCAATCTTTTCGTCTACCGGACGTGCTCGCAACAAGGTTCCCGACAACTTGCCACGCTTGCCCATCAAGGCACCAACATTCAAGGGAGTCGTTCCGCCACCCATCAGGCCGACTTGGACGATGTGACCCTTGATTGCGAGGGACGCAACATTGCGATTGAGATACTCACCGCCAATGACATCGAGAACTGTGTCTACCCCGCGACCGCCCGTAACCTCGTTAACCGATTCCACAAAATCACTGCCGGTGTAATCCACAACGGCATCTGCCCCAAGCGAACGACATGCAGATACTTTGCTTGTCGAACAGGTGACGATCACCCGGGCGCCGATCGCTCTACAAATTTGAATCGCCGCCGTCCCAACTCCCGACGCACCCGCATGAACCAACGCCCACCGTCCGGACGTGAGCCCACCCTGAACAACGAGAGCGTCCCAGGCGGTGATGAACACCTCCGGAATTGCCGCCGCATCGGCCAGCCCAATTAGTTTCGGCACAGACATCGCCTGTCGTTCATGAACCACCAGTTGTTCGGCATATGCGCCGCCGCTGACGATTCCCATCACCTCATCACCGATGCCCCACTGCCGAACGCGCTCACCAACTTTGATGACTGTGCCAGCAAACTCCAATCCAGGAATTTCAAATTCATCAGGGAATGGGTTTGGATAAAACCCCATTCGCTGCAAGAGGTCGGCGCGATTCAAACTGGTTGCCCGCACCCGCACAAGAATTTCGTCGGCTCCCGGTTCTGGAGCTGCGATATCCTCAATCCCAAGAACCTCTGGTCCGCCGTGGGATCGAAGAACGACTGCGCGCATACGCTCTACTTTGCCAGATTTCACAGCGTCAGCACATAGGCGAGGCCGGCGATTCCGTCCCAACTCTCATCTTTTTCGGGTACCCGAACAAAACCAAATCGCTCGTACAAATACATCGCCGCCGACATCATCGTCAACGTGTGAATGAAAATTCGCTGTTTGCCATCTGCTCGGGCGCGCTCGATAACCCACTGAATCATGGCCCCGCCTATGCCACCGCCTTGCGCCGAAGGATCGACGGCGAAGTAACGAAAACTCGCCGCCTCGGAATCATCGTGTTCGGCATGCACGCTGTCGTTGGACGATACGTAGGTAAGGCAGCCAACTATTCGGTCATCAACAAAGGCTCCTACAACCAAAGAATCGTCGAGACGGCTGGCAATATCGGCGATGTACTTGTCGTACACCTCGTCATGCGGATACTCGGCCAATGCGAAGTATCCACGTTGAACAACTTCGCCCGCGCTTCGAAAGTCGTCACCGCGATTTAGCGGCCGAATCAACATGTTGGCGACGCCTAAGCGTCCATTTTCTCGTTCAGACGCGAATCCAGGGCCTCGAGAAACTCTTCGGTGGTGAGCCACGGCTCATTTGGTCCGATCAGCGACGATAGATCTTTCGTCATCTGGCCGCCCTCGACCGTGTCAACACACACATGTTCCAGAGTCTGGGCAAATGTGATTAGTGCGGGAGTGTTATCAAGCTTGCCTCGGTGTTCCAACCCCCTGGTCCAGGCAAATATCGAGGCAATCGGATTCGTCGAGG
>CAYGOJ010000082.1:0-5650 GCA_964351545.1 uncultured Acidimicrobium sp. | reverse complement strand
AACCGTAATAATCGGTAAACTGCTCCAATCATGGTTACCTACGCCGCTGGGCGTTTTCGTCGCAATGCGCGTGGTCTGGTCGTGGCTATTTCTATTGGCATCGCGGCGAGCGTCTCGCTGAGCCCCCTTGGCGCCATGGCCGCGCCGCAATCCGGTGGGGGAAGCGGGGGCTCTAGCGAACAACAGCAACGGGTCAACGCGTTCATTGACGAATTGGACCGCCTCGGTGAACAGGTGGATCAGCTGGCTGAAATATTTGCCCAGGCTCAAAACGACCAAGAGGACCTGATCATCGAGATCGCCGCCACCGAAAAGCGAATCCAGGAAAAGGAGGCCGAACTCGCGGTGATGCAGAAAGATCTGCGGGCCGTGGCGATGAAGTCATTCGTCAGCGTCGGGATGTCCAATTCGCTGTCGAGTATTTTGAGTTCAACCACCGGCCTCACCGATTCGGTGAGCAAGAAATATCTCACCTCGGTTGCTCTAAACGCCGGCGCCGGCAACACCGATTCGCTGCAGGCCCTGATCGACGACATCGCCAAGGAGAGGTCATCGCTTGAGTATCAGCGTAAAAAAGCGGTGCGAGTTGCCGACAACGCCGCCGGGCGACTGAAAGATGCAGAGTCATTGGCAACCGTCTACCTGCGTCGGCAGGCGGAAGCAGAGCAACAGTTGGGCACGCTGCTGAAATCCGAACGTCAACGCCGCGAAGCGGCGGCTCTGGCAGCGGCCAAATCCGAAGCGGCTAAATTCAAAGGGGCAAAGTTTGCCAACGTCGCCCCTCCCTCGTCTCGAGCCGGAGTGGCTGTTAAGGCAGCGTTGTCGCAGCTTGGCGTGCGCTATGTTTTCGGTGCCAAGTCGCCGGGCAATGCATTCGACTGCTCTGGTCTCACTTCGTACGCATGGGGAGTGGCGGGAGTCGGAATTCCGCGCACGTCCCGCTATCAATACGCCGCTCTCACTCGTATACCCACCGCCGCAGTGCAGGCAGGCGACCTGATCTTCTCCTATTACCCAATTTCCCATGTCGGCATCTATCTCGGCAGCGGTCAAATGGTTCACGCCCCGCGAACCGGCGACGTGGTCAAAATCAGCGCCGTGACATGGTCAAAAGTTGTAGGTGTAGCCCGCCCGTAGCAATTCGGTTAAATCCGGTTTGACGACCACGCAGTAGCGTCGAGACATGGCTGGCATCGACATCGCTCGAGTCACGCGATGGCTTGCAGACAACATCGCTGGTCTGAGTCCGCCGTTTGATTTCCTCCCGATCGCGGGCGGGCGTTCCAATCTCACCTACCGCGTCGTAGATAGCAACGGTGTAACCGTTGTGTTGCGTCGCCCGCCCCTAGACCATGTGCTCGCCACGGCACACGATGTGGCCCGCGAATTTAAGATCATTTCGGCCGTCGGCAAGACCAGCGTGCCGGTCCCTCGTGCGCTCGGCGTGTGTCTCGACGAAAGCGTAAATGCCGCGCCGTTCTATGTAATGACGTTTGTCGCCGGGTCCGTGCTTGATTCGCCGGCCAGCGCAGAACTACTTCCCATCGGTTTGCGCCGGACCGCAAGTGAAAGCCTCGTTGACGTGCTCGCCGAACTGCATCAGGTCGACATCGATGCAATCGGGCTAGGAGATTTGGCCAAGCGCACCGGATACATCGAGCGACAGTTAAAGCGATGGTCGACGCAATGGAGCGAATCCAAGACACGCGAGTTCCCCGCCATCGAACGCGCGGAGCGCATGTTGCGTGAACGAATCCCCGAGCAACTTGGCGTGTCGATCGTCCATGGCGATTACCGTTTCGGCAATTGCCTCACCGACGTGGCGACGGGTCGCATTACCGCTGTCCTTGATTGGGAATTGTGCACACTTGGTGACCCGCTCGCCGATGTGGGACATCTTGGTGTCGTCTGGACAGACCCGGGCTCCGGCCTACCCAGGCACAACGACCCGACTGGTGCGCCCGGGTTCCCGACATTCGACCAAGTCGTCAAGCGCTATGAGACGCGCACGGGTCGAGATCTGTCGAACATCGCTTTCTATCGCGCGTTTGCCGCCTGGCGTTTGGCAATTATCAGCGAGGGTGTTTACGCGCGGTATCTGTACGGCGCGATGGGTGACAACAATGTCGATCTCGCGGTGCTCAAAAACGGAACCGAGGTACTGGCCACGACGGCACTCGAGTCGTTGAGCGGAGCTCGGTCGTGAATACAGACATCATGCACGGTTGGACAAAGGACGAATTTACCTCGGCCGGAATTACCCACACCACATATCAACGTGGTCGCGGCCCCGGGGTAGTCATCGTGCACGAAATCCCTGGAATCACACCGGCGGTGGCTACATTCGCCAACGAAGTCGTCGACGCAGGTTTCACCGTCGTGATGCCACTTCTTGTTGGTGATGCAGGTCGCGAGCCGTCCGCCGTATACATGGGTGTGTCGCTGACAAAGGTGTGCGTCTCCCGCGAGTTCACAACAATGGCAATGCGTCACACCTCGCCCGTGATCGCCTGGCTGCGCGCGGTTGCTCGTCACCTTCACCATCAGGTCGGTGGTGTCGGAGTTGGTGCGGTGGGGATGTGCTTCAGCGGTGGATTCGCTCTGGCAATGATGGTCGATGACATCGTGGTCGCCCCGGTGTTGTCACAGCCGTCGCTTCCGCTTCCATTCGGAAGGTCACGCGCTTCCGATCTCGGGATTTCGCCGGACGATGCGATCGTCGTCGCGCAGCGTGCGGTCGCCGGCTGTCAGGTTCTCGGCTTGCGATTCGATCAAGACAAACTTGTCGGCACCCGATTCGACACTCTGCGTACCTTGCTCGGTGACGCATTCATCGCCGTCGAGTTTCCATCCAGCGCCAAGACCGATCACTCGGTACTTACCGAGCAGCGACAGGAGGAGGGAGTTGCCAAGGTAATCGAATTTCTGCGCCAAAAGTTACAGCGCGACTAGCGCCAACCGTTTTGCTTCGTCATAATCTGCTTTGCCGTTTGGCGCTCGCGGTATCTTGTTGACTAACACCACCCGCTTGGGAGTCTTGAAGCCTGCCAGTTCGGACTTGACCCCGGCAATGATCGCGGCCGAATCGGTTGCCCCGTCGTGGGTCAGTGACGCCACGGCCGTCACGGCCTGACCAAACTTTTCATCGGCGATACCGACAACGAGACAGTCCAATACTCCGCTAATTCGCTTCACCGCCTCTTCGACTTCTTCGGGGAAGACCTTTTCGCCTCCGGTATTAATTACCTGGCTACCGCGTCCCAACAAGATGAGCGATCCGTCCTCGGCAATCATCGCCATGTCTCCAGGAAATGAATATCGCTTGCCGTCGATCACCCGAAAGGTTCGCGCCGATTTTTCCGGGTCTTTGTAATAGCCAAGCGGAACATTTCCACCCGCCGCCACCATGCCGGTTTCTCCCGAGCCAGGTTTTACTTCTCGATCGTCTTCTGTGAATACCTTCGTAGTCGGGTATTGCGCAAATTTTGCAGTTGCTGAGGACAGGCCTTTCATCGAGATGCTTACGCCCATACCGCCCTCGGTGCTACCCATAGCATCAATCAAAGTTACCTGTGCAATGCGCTCCAGCAGCTGTTCTTTCACTTCTGTCGTCCACATCACCCCCGATGAGACGATGAGTCGCACATGCGAAGTGTCGTAGGGTCGACCGGCGGCCACCGCCTCGTCCAGGGCTCGAATCATCGGCTTGACAAATGAGTCACCGACCACCACAAGATTTGTCGCCCGTTCTCGTTGGGCAACTAGAAACATCTCGTGGGCGTCGAAACTTCGCTGCTCGAGGCTAACAACCGAGCCTCCGGCAAGATGGACGAACATCGCCCCGAGCCACATCCCGGTGCCATGCATGAGTGGGCAACCCGGTATCGAAATCTGTGCATTTCCAGCATCGTGTAATGCCTTGACTGTCGGTGCGATTTCGTCGGCCGATTCGGGAACGCTAAGTCCCGCCAGCGGATAGCCACTGCGGATGAACGACTCGGTTAGCGCCCCCAACGAGTACATCACTCCCTTTGGCATCCCTGTCGTGCCACCGGTGTAGAGCATGTAGATGTCGTCACCGCTGCGGCGAATGCGAGGCATCGGCTGGTGACCGGCAACGACTTCTTCGTATTTATGGGCAGCTAGAACTCCCTCCGTAGTACCGACCTCGCCGCCTTGGTCTAGGTCGTCGACTTCAATCAGCAATCGCAATTTTGGCAAGCGGTGGATAACTCGCGAGACCCGACCTGCCAGTGATGAATGAAACACCAGCGCCTCTGCGTCGGCATTCTCGAGTAAGTAAAACAACTCTTCGTCGAGATAGCGGTAATTGACGTTGATTGGTACACCGCGCATCTTGAACGCCGCATACTGTGTTTCCAAATATTCGTTCGAGTTGTAAAGAAATATTGCAATCTTGCTGTCTGGTTTAAGTCCTGCCTCGACAAATGCGCTGGCCAGACGAGCCGCTCGATCGTCGTACAGGCTCCATGTACGTTGGGTATTGCCGAAGGTAACGGCGGGCGCATCGCCGACCACATCGGTGATGGATTCCCACACCGAGGCGGCGTGTAATTCCATGACTGCAGAATAGTCAGTCGACCTCTAATACAATTCTTCGGTCCTGCCGCCACGAGATCAAAGTGGGCAACACTGGCTAGTAAGATTCAGCCATGCATGTCCAGGTAATTGCCGAAAAGTGCCAGGGACACAACCGGTGTTTCGCTCTGGCGCCCGAATTATTCGATGTCGATGACCTCGGCAACGCCCACGAAATTGGCGACGGGTCTGTCTCGATCCAACTCGAAGACAAGGCCCGTCTGGCGGCGGCAAATTGTCCCGAATTCGCGATACAAATTACCGAGTAGATCGATGACCGACACCGCTCAGCGTCCCCACGACCCAGTCGTTGCCCCAGTTGGCGACTGGAAAACCGATTTCGATCACGCCCATCCCTCCTATAACGCCAACATTTACGACATCTGGGACGAATTGCGTGAGCAGTGCCCCGTGGCCCACTCGAATCGTTACGGGGGAGTGTGGTTGCCTGTTCGCCACGCCGATATATCGGCTATCGCCTATGACACCGATCACTTTTCATCCGAGGTGGTGGTGGTGTCGAATGCCCCACGCAACGACGAAGTCGAGTCGTTGGCGCCGGTCGGCGGAGCCCCGCCGATCACTTCCGACCCACCATTTCATCACGACGCCCGCCGCGTATTGTTGCCGGCGTTTAGTCCAAAGGTAATCGACCAATGGGAGCCCGAAATTCGTCGACAGTGTCGAGAATTGCTCGACCAGGTTGAGGACGCACCGACCTTTGACGCAGCGATTGCGTACGCCCAACACATTCCTGTCAATGTCATCGCCCGAATGATCGGTTTGCCACTCGAAGACAGCGATTACTTTCGCGAAACCGTGCACCTCGTTCTTGAAGCCGTCGGTGCAGAATTTGGCCAACGCAAGGAAGGTTTCCAGAAACTTGACGAATACCTACATCAGCATGTTCAGGACCACATCGCTAATCCTAAAGATGATCTCATTGGGTATTTGCTCAACGCCAAAATCTACGATCAGCCGCTCAGCCCCTCGCACGTCACCGGCACGATCGTCTTGTTGCTCGTGGCCGGAATCGATACGACATGGAGCG
>CAYGOJ010000081.1:0-5874 GCA_964351545.1 uncultured Acidimicrobium sp. | reverse complement strand
TCCCGCTAGTCTTTTCCCTCACGGGCGGTTAGCTCAGTCGGAAGAGCGCCACGTTCACATCGTGGAAGTCATGGGATCGAGGCCCATATCGCCCACTCGAATTGTCACGCCTGTCTTGCATTGAATGACTAGAGTTCAGCCGTGACCAAGCAATGCGAACGACCGGGGTGTTCGGCCCTTGCCGAAGTGTTGTATGGCTTCGATCCTGGTCGCCAACTGGTGTGGTTAGAGCACGATGCACTCCCCGAGGGATCTCGATCGAATGCATTGTGTCGGCGACACGCTGATGCTCTTGCCGTCCCCAAGGGTTGGTCGATAGACGATCGTCGCGAATCAAATCCACGATTGTTTAGTACGCCGAAAAGCCGATCGAATGTGGTCAAGTTCGCGGCGCCGCGAAATACTAAAAATAAGAATCATGCAGCGCGAGGACTCAAACTCTTTGATGGGGCTCCCGAATTGGACTTGGCGGAAACCAAGGCAATCCCGTGGACGGCTCACTTCGACCACGACGACGATCTAGACGGAGTATTGCAAGCACGCGGTCGATTACTTAGCCGTGCATTTGGGCTTGGCGATGCCACGAGGGACGCCACTCGACCGATCATCGAAAGCACAGAGTCTGAACCGCCGGCCCCGACAGATCATTAGTACCCCAAAGTGGATGTGCACGCATCGGTAGATGCCAACGTAAAGGCCGAGCAATTATTTTCTAAAGTTTCAGATCTCTCCACGTACACGGAGTGGCTCGACATCGTCCATAGTGTCGAGGTTTTGCCAACCGAGCATTCAGCTCCAGGATGGCAGGTTGAATTACGTGCGCGTGTCGGTCCATTCGCGCGTTCAAAGCGATTACGCATGATCCGAACCGGTTGTGAGCCGCCCCGAACTGTGGTGTTCGAGCGCAGCGAAAATGACGGGAAGCAACATTCAGACTGGGTATTGCGGGCCACGATCGACGAGTCGGCGATCGGAAGTACGTTGCACATGCATCTTCATTACGGCGGATTGTTGTTTACCGGTGGGGTCATGGAACGGCTTCTCGCCGATCAAATTCGTCGCGGCAGCGATCGCCTCGTGGCCATGTTTGCAAAGGAAACGAACTAGCCGCCTCGGCGGCCGGCAATGGCGACGGGTTGACCCGCCGCAAGTTGACCGCACGCCGCATCGATGTCGGTGCCACGATTTCGCCGGATCGTGACATTGACACGCAGTTCCTCCAACTGGCGGGCAAACTCGCGCACTCCTTCCCCTGATGTTCCTTTGGTCGACCAGCCGGGAGTTGGATTGAGTGGAATGAGATTGACATGTGCCGATGGCACAAGGCGGGAACAAAGTCTGGCAAGCTCTCGGGCGTCGCGGGGCTGATCGTTTACACCGTCGATCATCGCCCACTCAAAACTGATTCGCCGATTCTTCTTGCTTAGGTACTCCGCACAGGCGACCATCAGATCCGCAATCGGATATCGTTTGTTGATCGGCACTAGTTCGTCGCGCAGTGTGTCCCGGGCGGCATGCAGCGACACCGCCAAATTGACCGGTAGCGGTCGCTCGGACAGGGCCCGAATTCCGGGGATAATTCCGACCGTCGAGATTGTTAGGTGACGAGCCGACAAACCAATATCGCCATGCAGTCGCTCCACGGCACCCCACACCGCCGGCTCATTTGCCAGCGGTTCTCCCATCCCCATGAACACCACGTTTGCCAGTCGCTGATTTCGAATTGCACTTTGTTGCGATGCTCGCACAACTTGTTCGACGATCTCACCCGTGGTGAGTTGTCTCGTAAAACCAGCCTGGCCAGTGGCGCAAAAGCCGCATCCCATAGCGCATCCTGCTTGGGTGCTGACACACACGGTTGCCCGTTCCTTGTAATGCATCAGCACGGTCTCGATTGGATGACCACCGTTGGCGAGGTTCCATAAGAACTTGACGGTGTCGCCCTTGTCGCTCACCTGTTGAGTGACGACAAATAGCGCGGGTGGAAAGTTTTCGGTGATCGTGGCGCGGAGAGCGGCCGGTATCGTGAGCAACTGGGATGGCTCGGCCAATTGCTGATACAACCCGTCCCAGACTTGCTTCAATCGATAGCCGGGTTCTCCGGCAAGAAACTGAGCGAAGTCCTCTCGAGTTGCATCGTAAAGACTGGGCATGATTCAAGGTTACCGACGTGGTTTTCAACCCTGTTGCCGAAGATGTTGGAACTAGCATTCTGACGTGGTCGCGGAATCAAATGCTCCGACTCCGTCGGAGATACTCGGCGTACCACGGATACCGCCCCCCAAATTGACTGCGATAGTTAACTCCATACGCGGTCGAATCGGCTGGGTTCATTCTGCGATGGCACCGCCACCGGTACAAATTCTGGAGTCATTATTCGGAGTACTTGACCATCGCGTGATGGTCTTGATATGTCATGCCGGCATTCCGGATTTACTGATTTCGCCGATGAGCATCGACGAACTAGCTATTCGGGTGCAAGCAGACCCCGAACGATTGGAGCGAATCGTCCGATTTGCCGCCGCTCGGGGCTGGCTGAGAATTGATCGTCGCGGTCGTGTTCGATCCACGCGGGTCACGAAGTTCTTGCGCACAGGTCACCCGGGGGGATGGAACTCATGGGTCCAATTTGCCGGGGGAAGCGAAGTTATCAATTCCATCGCTCAACTGGATTTGCAGTCGGGCGATGCATTTGCCAGAGCCAACTCGAAGTCATTCTTCGAATGGATGCGGGACAATCCAGAGCGGTGGGCAATTTTTGACGAGGCCATGGGCGCCGGGGCGCGCATGCATGCCTTGACAGTCAATTCGGCGATGGATTGGGCGACCGTGACTTCGGTGTGTGATATTGGCGGCGGCACTGGTGAGTTTCTAATTGGCTTGCTCGAATTGCAGCCGACCCTGAACGGTGTTTTATTTGATCTTGCGCAAGTCATTTCGCGGGCCCGTAGTCATCCGCGGCTCACTTCGATTGCAGGGGACGTGTTTGTCTCGATTCCGGAAGGTTGTGATGTCTACGTTTTGGTCAATGTGATCCATGACTGGAACGACGAGGACGCCATCCGAATATTCGCCAATGTGGCGACGGCCGCTGTCGCCAAAAGTCAAATTCTTGTCATCGACAACGATCATCCCCGTCGACCACGACGTGACATCGCGACAAGTTCAGATGTCCTAATGGCGGCGTTGACAAATGGGGGCAGGGAACGCAATAAACAGGATCTAGAGGCGCTGGCGCACAAGGCTGGATTGGTTCTTGTCTCCAGCAAGCCGTTGGCCTCAGGCGACACCGGGCACTTTTTTAAGAAAAAGTAACGATCAGCCGTCGCCGGTTACCTCGATGATCTCGGTAGTCCGACGGGCCGCCACTTTCACTTCCAAAAACCGTACGCCGCGCAGCGTAAAGAGCGCTAAGAGACACACCGCCGCACCGACGAGCGGTGCGCCGAGACCAACCGATGCCCCTAACCCGGCCACGAGCATGATGGTCGCGGCCGAGGTGAGGCCGAGTGGGCCATTTGCTGTCTTGGATGTCCAGATCATTCCGGCGCCGATGAACCCAATCCCTGTAAATACTGCATGCATCATTCGAGTTGGATCGCCGGTGTTTGCCAGGTTGATCGCCAACTCGCCTAAGCCAACGGCCAGTGCAGATGCTGCGGCGACGATCATGTGCGTGCGGATTCCGGCACTCTTACCGGCCCGGTCGCGTTCCCAGCCGATAATTCCACCGAGTACCGCGGCAATACCAACTTTTAGAATGAGCCCAACTTGTTCGGCGGTGCTGAAGACAGACAGCCGGATGTCAAATGCATCCACTCCTTGTACCGCATCAAACAACGGCCCGCCAATCATGAGTAGATGATACTCACAGCGACAATTTAGAGATGAGGTTGAGCAAGTCGCTCGTAGTCGGACATCCGCGCGCGCAAGACATCGAGACTTGCGGTCCAAAACGCTTCGTCGGAGACATCGAGACCGAACGCCTGGCCGAGTTGCTCGGCGGTATCCATGCCGGCTCGTGAAAGGACGTTGTCGTAACCGATTCGAAACCGTTCCGGATCTAGTTGATATTGGGCGTACAAACCCAGTCCGAACAGAAGACCGTATGTGTATGGCCAATTGTAGAAATGGCTCCCGTAGTAGTGCGGTTTGAGCACCCACATATGTGGGTGAGCAGTCGATTGGTCGATGCCGTTGCCGTACGCGTCGGCCTGAGCGCCAAGCATCAACTCGTTAAGTTCGGTCACACCGAGGGTTCGCCTCTGACGCCGCGCGAATACCTCGGTCTCGAAGATAAACCGACTGTGAATATCGACAACTACCTGGGCCGCGCCCTGCAGGTCGACATCCAAGAGTGCAAGGCGCTCGTCGCCCTTAAGGCGCTGCAGGCCCTCCTCAACCACAAGTGTCTCGCAAAAAATACTGGCCGTTTCGGCGAGAGCCATCGGCAGGCGCTTTTGCAACGGAGTGCGATGGGCGAGTTGGGTGTTGTGGTAGGCGTGCCCAAGTTCGTGAGCCGTGGTTTGGGCAGAATCTACGCTGCCACTCCAATTAAGCAGAACCAGCGAGCGATCATCAACGAATGGCATGCAAAATGCTCCGCCGACTTTTCCGTCGCGAGGCTCGGCATCCATCCACTTCTCGCTGAGCGATCGATCGACTAAACCTGCCAAGTTGTCGCTGTATGCGGCAAATGCGCCGCGCACCAATCCGATTCCCTGATCCCAGGAGATCTCGCCGGGTGAAAAACTAATGGGGGCCATCATGTTCCACCACGACAGGCCGTCCTTATCTCCATTGAGACGACCTTTGGTCCGCATCCATGTACGAAAGTCCGGCAATGAAGCCCTGACCGCCGATTGCATGGCGTCAAATGTCGCCCGGCTGACGCTGTTCCCGTACAACGATGCGTCCAACGGCGATGCCCATTTGCGTCGAAGGTTGACGGTGTTTGCCTCGCCCTTGATGCTGTTCATTGCCGCGGCGCATGCAACCGAAATTGTTGGCCACGCGCGCATCTCTGCGTCGTATGCCGCCTTGCGAACGGCGAGATCGCCGTTGCTCACCAATCCGCGAACCGCAGCCATTGGCATTGTCTTGGTTCCGGTTGGAAGTTGCACCTCGGTTGTCAGTTGTGAAGTGAGGTCACCCTGAAGACGTCCCCAGGCCGTTGATCCGGTTGTGCCGAGTTCGGCATACAACCCTTCCTCAGACTCGGACATTTGATGCTCGGCTCGCGCCGCCAGCCGTTGAAGCGGTCCGAGATGTTCGCGGGCCTCGGTGCTCACTGTTGCCAACTCGTCTGCACCCAGCGAGGCGATCCAATCGGCAAATCGGGCCAGCAATGGTGAGACCCGAGCGTCAAGAGTTTCCAGTTCGCTGTACAGCCCCTGGGCCTGCTCATGGCGAGTATCTGTACTCACCGTGGCATAAACATAGGCGAATAGAATCTCTGATTCCTTAATTGTTTCATTGACCTGCTTGATCACAGTGTCGGCAACCGTGCCGTCGAGGGTGGTCGGTGGTCGTGGATCGATCGCTCGAATGTTATGTTCGTTAAACGATGCCTCTAAGCGACTCAACTCGGCGCCGGCGCGTTCCATCGCGTCGGTGAAAGAACGCGCGTTAAAGGATTCGTGGACATCGGCAACCGACCATCGCGGCAGGGTTGAATTCACTGACTCTTGTGAAGAAGACATGCACAGAAACTATCGGCTCGATGGGCTGATATCCCCAACGAAGGCGCACTGTACAAAATGGGTCCGGAAACCGAGTGCCGTGTACATAGAAATGGCGGGCGTATTTTGCGCGTCGACATAGAGCATTCCGATTGCCGCTCCTGCCGTTGTTAGGTGCTCAAGGCCGGCCACG
>CAYGOJ010000080.1:4156-6027 GCA_964351545.1 uncultured Acidimicrobium sp. | reverse complement strand
ATTGCCTTAATTAACGACTCACCATACGGCCTCACTGCATCGGTGTGGACCAGCGATCAAGATGCCGCAATACACATCGGTCAGCAGCTCGAGACCGGAACTGTGTATATGAATCGTTGTGATTACGTGGACCCGGCGCTGGTCTGGACCGGCGTCAAAGAGACGGGACGTGGCATTGCGTTGTCATCACTTGGATTCGACCCGTACACACGACCCAAGTCGTTTCACCTCAAGAATTTGTAAGTCGAAATACGACTAATCGCTGAGAGAACGCGAGTTATCACCGCTCTTGGCACTTCCAACATTTCAGTACGTTCCACGAGAATGGCTGTTGAGATAAGGTCGGCTTCAAGCAGAGCCTTTGCAAATTCGATGTCTTTCTGTCGACCTGCGACAAGTTTGGACACGACGAGATCATGAGAGTCAAGACAAATTGCACGACTTGGCGCGGAGTCTCCTTCCTTGTACGCCACGACGCGGTCTTCCCACCCAGCTGGAAGTACTGCCGTTGCCATTGACACCCCTTGGGCGTAATAACCGAACTCTTCGTGGAACGAAGACAATTCGCCAATCGATCCATCAACAAGGTCTGATTTGCGTTCATCGCTGTCATTACGAAAGGCGATATCCGCCTCCATTGATCGCGTCGCTTCAACTGGAAGGTCTGCTTCATCGAAACTTCCGAGAATGGATTGACATCCGATCACGAGGATTTCGGGATCAATTGTAACGCGACTCGCGGAACGCAAGATATGCGACAGTTGTGCTCGATTCACTTTGTCCTCTCGGCGCGCACGGATTTCCACGCATCTATAACTTGGTTTCGCTGCTCTTCGGTGAGCAGCCCTGAAAACGGCGAGTTTTGACGCAACTCGCGTGCTATTGGTGATCGCGACGTCAAGGTTGCCAGCAGTTCCTCAATACGACCGCCCACGAGTTTCTCCCACTCGTCAAGCCAAACCCGTGCTTGTCCACGACCGGACTGCCGCATAACGGTCAAATTCTTTAACGCCAATGTCAGCGCAATGGACGGATTACTGACAATCTGACCTGCTATCGCATATGCGATCCAGAGACTTCGTTCCTGGTCACGGGTGAGTCGTACGGTTCGTGTTCGCATTGCATCAATATCACTCTGTCGCACACGACGATGTGTACCAATTGTGACGAATGGCAATTCCCCTCGGTCGCACAGGTCGACCACGTGCTGTCGTGACGAATTGAGGATTTTGGCCGCTTCGCCTGTTGTGAGGAGACGATTTCCATTGTCTGCGAAAATGATGTCGTGTGTTGAAGTCCGCATGTTTTCAAGGCTACTCCATATACACAATAAACACAACTAAAGGACCTATTTGGTGTTTTTTGTGTTTAAATGAAGGCTCATTTGCCGTGATCCTCCAACAACACGTCAAAATCTCGCTTCGATGCCGAGTACCACCAAGGACTGTCAAACCACCTGCCAATGGCACTGTTGGCACTACAGCGGCTGGGAGCGTCGGAGGCGCGTATCGATAACTTCGCCGAGCGCTATGTCAGGCGACTCGAACCAGCGCCAGACTGCACCACGTGGTCGAATAGTGAACGCTGGCAGAACCGACTTGGTACGCGAGACGCTTGGCCGGCCTACCGAACGCTGTTTGGCGAATGGATCGGTAGGGCTGGGTCGGACGAAGTACTGGCGCAGGTGCTTCCTACATTGATGGCTGGTTGTGGCGCTGCCGCGTTTCACGGAATCATTCGTACCGCGTATGCCGTGCACAGTGGCCACGATCGTGAATTGGCGGACGGTTTGGCGTATTGGGCCTGTCGACACTTGCCACTTGGGGTCGCTGGCGGGGACGGCATTGTTGACGACCCGGCGGTAGTACTCC
>CAYGOJ010000080.1:0-4056 GCA_964351545.1 uncultured Acidimicrobium sp. | reverse complement strand
CCACTTGGGGTCGCTGGCGGGGACGGCATTGTTGACGACCCGGCGGTAGTACTCCTCTGCCAGCTTTGCACGCATACTGGCGAGCTTATGTGGCCGGCTATATGGCCAGCGATCTCCGCCTAGACAATCCAACGACCATGCAACCGTGGGACCAGATTATTCACACTGCTATCACCTCCGATGACGAGCACGTCGTCAAACTCGTCGACAGTTGCCGGGAAGAAGAGCAGGCATACGGTGGCGATGAATGGCGCCATGCCGCCTCGCGCGCGGTGGCTTAAATTCAGATGTGACCCGGCTTAACTACCGGAGACTAGGCGAGGTATCAGTCGAAGGTCGTGGTAATGATCCGACCAATTCGATCGCTGGCACTTGGCGACAGATCACTCACTACAAACGTACGTTGTAGCCAACGGTCAGTCCCATCGAACCGTGCCACAAATGGTGTCCGCCCGTGAACGGCGACGTAGTTATCGATAATCAACAAATCGCCCGCATCAAGCACGACACTCTTGGTCGACGCTCGAACGGCGTCGGCCAATCTTTCCAGCACATCTTGTGCCTCGCTATCGATTCCTACCATGAGGTCCGCATCGTAAATAAAGGTCAGGTCCGAATCGGTTCCATACAGTATTGGCTGAGCGGAACCAAGTCCCGATGTTTTTCCGCTGAGAAAACTTGCATCTACCGCAGTGCGGAAACGATTCTGCCGAAGCACGGCGCGATCATCCCGCGAGAGTAGTTTGACAATGTCATAAACGGAGGCGACCAGAGTTCCAGCTTGTGGATCTCCACGCAGGCATAACAGCAACAAGTATCGGGGCCTAAACGGGTGAAAAGCCGTTTCGGTATGAAACTGAAGTTCAACTCTCGACGAGGTTGAGATCTGAGTGCTCTCGGCACCGCGCACCGGAACAATGTTCTGCACGATCGAGCCGTTATGTTCCGGAAGATATCCAACGGGTTGACCAATGCACCGAGCAATAGTGAGCAAAAGAAACTCCGAATGTAAATCCTTACCGGTCGCTTCGGTCGGCGAATTCGGGGTCGCCGGAACATTGCCGATTTCAATATTTTGCAGGAGAAGATAACCCGCACGTGGTGAGCTGTCGGCAAAGTCGATGAGCGAATCATGAAGTTCGGCGGGAAGTCGTCGGCGGGCGTAGCCGGCCGATCGCAAGAATGACTCGCCGTCGATCCCTTTAGCTGGATCACGAAGCAGGTCGATGTTGCTCATCTCCATGTATTCCAATATACCGTAGGATGGAACAAATGTTCCAATACAAGGGGGGCCATGACCAGCACCGCGAAATCAACACTGGAGTCGCAAATCAACGACCGGATGGCTCTACTCACCGCCACCGATCGTCGAATTGCGCGGTTCGCCTTGGACGACCCTGGCGCCGTTGCATTTGGAACCGCTGCTTCATTTGCGAAATTGACCGGTGTCGGTGTCGGCTCTATACATCGATTCGCGTTACAACTCGGCTACACCGGATTTAGCGACATACAGGCACAGGTCCAGCGAGAGATTTCACAGCGCCTTCGACCGGCGGCCGAGCGAATAAAAACGAAAGCAACTGGTGATGCACTTGATCTGGCGATTCAAACCGAGACTGGCAACGTAACCCGCACCCTGATCGATGTAGACCGAACAATCTTGTCTTCGGCCACCAAGCTGTTGGCGAACGAAAAAATTGGGGTATACGTTGTTGGCGGCAACTCGTCCGCCGGAGTTGCGTTGCATCTCAGTGAAGAACTGCGCCTGTTGAGACACGGTGTTACATTGCTCGCCGGAAATCCGGTCAACCTGAGCGCGCAGATCGCCATGGCCAAGGATGGGGATGTACTCGTCGTGATCGACTTTCATCGCTACGACCGATGGTTGGTCGAACTAACAACGAACGCGCTTGATCACGGCCTAGGTATCATCTCCATCGCAGATTCAATTCTCGCTCCGTTCGCCAAACCCGCTGCCTGCCACTTCACCGTGAGTGCGCGCAGCGAAACTCCATTTGACAGCCATGTAGGAACGCTCGCTCTTTGTTCGCTTCTTGTGGGTTCGGTGGCAACCCACCTACGCCGCGGTGCATCCCATCGCCTTGATGCTGTTGAACAAGCTTGGATCCGTGGCGATCAACTCACCGCAACCTGAGTAAGTTGCCGCCGCGTCATGCTGAAACGGTAACTGTCCGTGTATGCCAACCCGTTGCGCCGTCGGGGTCCGGTCTACCGACTTCCTCCGTTTGGGTATCGCCGTCGGCATCGGTTGCCCGAACCTGAATGACGTACGTACCCGGAGTGGAAGTCCATTCATAGACCCATTGTCGCCACGCATCAATAGTTACATCGGCGCCAAGGCGGGCTTCATGCCACGGGCCGTCATCGATTCGAACTTCGACTTTGGCCACCCCACGATGTTGGGCCCACGCAATTCCGGCAATTGCGGTTACACCTGCGGGAACTTTTTCGCGACGGCGGGGAACGTCAATTCGCGATTGCGTCTTTATTGGTGCATCCCGAGCCCAGCCGCGCGGAACCCAGTATCCGACGGCCTCGTCCCAAGTTGTGAGTTCGATCTGGCTGAGCCACTTTGTCGCACTTACGTAGCCATAGAGTCCAGGAACAATCATCCGAGCCGGAAACCCATGCTTAAGTGGCAATCGCTCGCCATTCATACCTATGGCGATCATCGCATCGCGACCATCAAGTGCCATCTCGATAGGGAAACCGCAGGTCCAACCATCGACAGATCTGCCGAACACTTGGGTGGCTTCTCTTTGGACACCGACTTCGTCGAGCAGATCGGCAAGGAGAACTCCCTGCCAAACCGCGTTGCCAATCAGGTCACCGCCAACCTCGTTCGACACGCAGGCGATCGTCACGATGCGCTCAGTTTGTGGCCTGGCGAGGAGGTCGCCGTAAGTTAGGCGTAGCGGATTGTCAACACGTCCACCAATATCCACTGCCCATGAATCGATCCGAATTCGCGGCACTGACAACGCCGTGTCGATCCTGTAAAACGAATTGTTCGGGGTGATATAGGGAGTAGTCGGGCTAAGCGTGGCATCGGCTGGGATTTCAGGTGCCGCCGACGCTATTTCACCACTCACCAATTGGCCGGGCGCAACCGGTGGCAGCCTTTCCGAAGCTGCCGCGCGAATGCTCGCAATTTGTCGATCGTCGATTTTGCGAGCGACTACTGCGGCCACCACGGCACCGGCCGCCGATGTCACAGTTGCCGTCATGAAGTGTCGACGGTTCCAACTTCTCGGAGTTCGTGATCGCCCAGAAATCTCCTGAGCCGGATCGGACAGGCGAATCAACCCGATCAAGTACCAAATAAGCGCAGAGCCCACTAGCGCTCCGGTTAATGCTGGAACAGCAGAACTCACACCTTGATCTGGTCGACCTACCGCTACTAGTGCTCCAAACACTCCAAAGAGTCCAATCGCCACCGGACCAACCTTTGGCCATTTTCGCGAGAGAAGTCCGATCCCAAGTGCAATTATTGCAATGGTGACGACCATCCCAATTCGCAATGCCAGTTTGTCATTGGTGCCGAACCAATCAACGGCGCGAATCTTCAACCATTTTGGTATGCGATCAATGAATTCACTACCAACGGAGTCCAGAGGTGAATTGACGTCGAGGATTGCCGCTAGCAGCAATCCGAAGCAAACCGAAACGCCACCTGCAAGCAGACCGCAAAATGGACCGGCCCACCTTGGCGCTGGTGAGGATTGCGAGCGCGGTGCGTTGGGGTCAATCTCAGGCCGGGGGAAATTAACGGTCACGGTTTGCGGCGGCTGATGACGTCATTGACGCGTTGGACAAGATCTTGTGGACTGAATGGCTTAGGGATGTAGTCGTCGATGTCAAGGCCGTCAAGGTCGGCTTCGACCTTACTGACGCTTCTGGCAGAAAAGAGCACAATACCAGTCTGCGATATAGCCGGATCACTTCGAATTTTGCGCGCAACTTCCAGACCGGACAACCTTGGCATCATGATGTCAAGTAGGGCAACTGCAGGTCGATGCACACCGATGAGTTCCA
>CAYGOJ010000079.1:1583-6184 GCA_964351545.1 uncultured Acidimicrobium sp. | reverse complement strand
GAATCACCCAGAGCGATCCGAGATTTCCCGTGACACTCGATAAAATTCGCCGGCTCCGGCTGGGAGGTGTCGTTAATTCCTGACCGAGTTCCGGGGTCACATCTCGGTTATCAGTTACCACAGTGCGATGGTACTACTTGCTTTCACCGCTTGTGACTCGCACACTCAATAGGCTAAGAACGATGACAAGAATTGTCGACCTTCTTGCCACTGGACCAACGTTTTCATTTGAGTTCTTCCCGCCAAAATCCGATGCGGCACAAATTGCTTTGTTCAACACGATCACCGAACTCGAATCCCTGCGCCCAAGTTTTGTATCGGTCACTTACGGTGCCGGCGGTTCGACTCGCGAGCGTACTCGCGATCTTGTGGCGTGGGTTCGCCGTGACACATCGATAACCCCGATGGCCCACCTGACTTGCATCGGCCACACAAAGTCGCAAGTCGACGAAATTGTCGCAAAATATCTCGAGGTCGGGGTCGAAAACATTCTGGCGCTCGGAGGAGACCCATCGGTTGACGAGGCTGACCATGTTTCGAGCGATTTCCCTCACGCCATTGATCTGGCAGCGCATCTGCGTCCAATTGCCGAGTTGTCAATTGGTGTTGCAGCGCATCCGGAGGGTCATCCGCGTTCACCCGATCGCACATCGGATCGATTGCACCTGAGCGAAAAACTTCGATGCGCCGATTTTGCTATCACCCAGTTCTTCTTTGACGTCGAACACTATGTTCGGCTCGTGCAAGAAATGGCAAGCCTCGGCATATCCACGCCAATCATCCCGGGAATAATGCCGGTTACGAACAAGTCTCAAGTGGAACGCATGTCACAGATGTCGGGCGCTGAGTTTCCGCAATGGCTCGCTCGCCGCCTGGCCGATGCAGAAGACCATGCGGCGGTTCAACGCATTGGAATAGAAGTTGCCACCAAGTTATGCGCCGAGCTTCTAGAAATTGGTGTCCCTGGATTGCACTTTTACACACTCAATCAGTCAACGGCGACCCGCAAAATCTATGCCAATCTTGGTCTACCGAGCGCCTGAACTGCCTTCGACTTCCGCCTATGCCATGGTGTGTATATGGCTAGTTCAGCTAAAACTTACCTAGGAATTATCGTTGCAGTCATAATCGTCGGAGGTGGGACACTTCTACTCACGCGACAGGGCACCAGCGATGGCAACGACTCTTCGCCAATCGAGTTAATTCCGGAGCAATCAATTTCACATGGCCATGGACTGGCAGTGGATGTAATTGATCCAAACAAGTTGTATATCGCAACACATTATGGACTCTTCGTTCTCATCGACGACAAGGACCTCTTTCGTATCGGCATTAACACTGATGACTACATGGGATTTTCGCTCCACCCCACCGACGCCCGCATTTCATTCTCGAGTGGTCATCCGAGCGACGGTGGCAACATCGGGTTTCAGAAATCGGTAAATGGCGGTTTCAACTGGAGCAAAGTTTCAGATGGAGAAAACGGTCCAATTGACTTTCACGCAATGGCAATCAGTCCGGTAAACCCAAATCTAATCTATGGTTGGTACCAAGGAAATATTCAGCGGAGTTCAGATCAAGGTGAGAGTTGGGAGATCGTAAATTCTGACTTGTTGCCAATTCAGCTGGTTGCCGATTCGCAGGATGAAGACGTGGTGTATGCCGCGACCCAAGGGTCAGGTGTAGTGGTAAGTCGCGACAAGGGTGTTAGCTGGACGATACTTTCCCCAGAATTGGGTGCAGGCTTCACATCGGCCGTTGCCATTCAACCCGAGAACTCAAAGGTGCTCTTAACTTTTGGTGAGAATTTGGGAGGTATGGGAAAGAGTATCGATGCCGGTGCAACTTGGAAAAAGGTAAACGAACCGTTCAATGGAGATGTGGTGCTTCACATCGCATTTAGCAGCGTGAACCCAAATATCGTCTATGCACTGACCCTCGAAAACAGTATCTACAAAAGTACAGATGCCGGCGAAACTTGGACTTCAATTCGCTAATTCACTATTTTGGTGCATGTAAAGCCGAGTCAATCCGATCGTCCCAATCAACGGCTTCCGAGCTGGCACCAGTGGCCAGAATTTCATCGCGCTGACGCTTAATCTCGATCGCCGCCGCTTCCACCGCTTCGGTGAGATGGCCAGATGCGATGTCGGTGCGAAGCCGCTGAGCCAATGCTGGGCTTGCACCGTCGGAGCTGACCGCAACGGTAACCAGGCCCCGCCGAGCTACAGCAGGCAAGATAAACGAACAATTGTCGGGATCGTCGGCGCTGTTTATCCAGATCCCATGAGATTTGGCATCGGATGCAACTTGCGCATTGACCCTAGGGTCGTCGGTGGCGGTGAATACCAGTCTGAATCCAACTACATCACCTCGGCGGTAGGTGCGTTTTTCAATGCGCTCGACAACGGCATCAAATCCCTCAACAACTTCTGGCGAGATTACCGACACGATTGCGCCTGCCTGAACCAAATTCGTGGCCTTGTGTAAGGCGACCCGACCCCCGCCGACGACCAGAACAGCGACATCCGAGAGATCAAGAAAAATTGGGTAGTCAAACGTCATTGGCCAGTTTCTGCCTTCGTAACAGGGTTTCGATCAAGTTTACGGAATCTTGTCAATTATGATCATATTAGTCAGGATTAGTGTTATGGTAGTCAATCTAACCCACAAATCGAGACTTAAACGGATGCCCTTATGTCGTTGCTCACGATGCCCGATTCTCTGGAGACCGGACTTCCGTCAAACACGTTCCAATGGGCTGTTGAGCAGTTTGGCGTCGATGACCTTGTGGTCACCGCCAGTTTCCAAAACGCCGTATTGGTGCACATGGCTGCCACGGCGGTCCCTGGCATCGAGATTGTTCTGCTCGACACACAATATTTATTTGCCGAGACCAAATGGTTTGTCGCCGAGCTAACGAAAAAACTAGACCTCAACCTTCGCATCGTCGAACCGCTACCCCACGTTCAACCCGACAATTTGTGGCAGTCGGATGTTGATCAATGTTGCAATATCCGAAAAGTTGAACCACTCAATCGAGCATTAGAGGGTAAGCGCGCATGGATCACCGGTGTCCGTAGATCTGACGGTTCAGCTCGGTCCTCCACTCGAGTTAGTTCATTTGATATTGGTCGCAACATCGTCAAGCTCAATCCGCTAGCAGCATTTACTGACAACGACATGTTGGACTATCAAAATTTGTACGAGTTGCCGGCACATCCGCTGGCCGAGCGCGGCTACGAATCGATCGGCTGTTGGCCATGCACCCGTCCCGTCGAAGTTGGCGAAGACAAACGTTCAGGTCGTTGGGCCGGTAGTTCCAAAACCGAATGTGGAATTCACGCATGAGTACCGCAGAGGAAGTCAAACTCGCTAGCAATTACCTCCGTGGTGACTTGAACCTAGAGTTGGGCGAGCAAACTCCCGTATTTAGTCAAGACAGCGCTGTACTGCTCAAGTTTCACGGCATTTACCAGCAAGATGACCGCGATATTCGTCGTGCCCGCGCCGCAAAACGATTGCCACTCGATTACTCTTGCATGGTTCGTACGGCCGTCCCGGGCGGTGTGATCACGCCCGCTCAATGGATTGCGCTTGATCGAGTAAGCGAATTTGCCGACGGCACTATGCGACTTACGACCCGCCAGGGAGTGCAATTTCACGTTGTGCGCAAGGACAATCTGCGTCAATTGGTACGCGATATAAACGGGACGCTGTTATCAACGCTTGCCGCATGCGGCGATGTTGTGCGCAACATCATGGCAAGTCCGTTTCCCGATCAGCGTCAGGGAGTTGTTCAACCGTTGCTCCAACAATTGGTGCAACGGTTTCGACCCCAGACAGCCAGTTATTGGGAAATCTGGATAGATGGTGAAAGAGCGGTCTCTGCCGAACCAGATTCGCCGGCCGACGAGATCGAACCTGTTTATGGACCCACCTATCTGCCCCGCAAATTTAAGATCGGTATTGCCTGGCCAGGCGATAACAGCGTTGATGTATACACCCAAGACGTGGGAATCGTGCCAACACTGAGCAATGGCTCAACCGGCGAGCTAATCGGATTTGTTGTGTATGCCGGTGGCGGACTTGGAATGAGTCATGCCCGCGAAGACGACACGTACCCGCGCCTGGCCAGCGAACTGGGTTGGGTCACACCCGAGCAATTAGTCGATGTCGTCGAAGCAATAGTTGTCACGCAACGCGATCACGGAAATCGCACCGACCGGCATCGTGCGCGACTCAAGTATCTGATTGATGAAATGGGCGTTGACTGGCTTATTGCTCAAGTGGAGTCCAAAAGCGGGGTCACGCTGCAAACGGCGCCGCTCATTCCGAAATGGGGCGCCGCCGATTACCACGGCTGGAATCAAATTGGAACAGCATTTACCTACGGATTGCCTATTCCATCGGGACGTGTGAGCGATCGCACCGATCTCACACTTCGGTCTGCACTTCGTGAACTTGCCAAGTCCGGACTCATCAAATCATTTATAGTGACACCTCGGCAAGACCTATTGCTCAGTGGGGTGAACCACCCCGATCGCGCCAGGGTTGAAACGATTTTGCGTTCGCACGGCGTTCCATTGGACAACGAAGTC
>CAYGOJ010000079.1:0-1573 GCA_964351545.1 uncultured Acidimicrobium sp. | reverse complement strand
CGCGAGCACCATCAGTCGAGCGCGGGCCCGCTCAACGAAGTCAGCGCGCTCGCCCGGCTGTCGATTGCGTGTCCGGCACTTCCGACCTGTGGCCAGGCCCTCGGCGAGGCCGAGCGGGTTCTGCCGCAGTTTGTCGACACGCTTGACAAGTCTTTAGCTGGTGCAGGCATCGGAGGTGCCGCAATTCGCGTGAATATGACCGGTTGCCCGAATGGGTGCTCGCGCCCCTATACCGCTGAGATTGGAATAGTTGGCCGTACCAAGACCAACTACGACGTGTATGTGGGTGGATCGATCGGCGGCGAGCGTTTGGCGGATCGATTACGCGCCGACGTCGCCCTAAGCGACATTCCCGAATTGCTGGCACCGGTGTTTTCCCAGTACGCAACCGACGGAACACCGGGAGAAAGTTTTGGCGACTATTGCAGTCGAGTTGGCACAGAACAGCTAATTACATTGTTGCCGACACCAACGGTACGCCGTCGACGCCCCACCGAGAACTTGTTGGCCGGAGTGAACAAATAATGACCGGTCACATTGCCCTCGTTGGTGCCGGGCCTGGCGACCCCGAACTACTAACGATTCGGGCCGCTCGCCTAATCTCCTCGGCCGACGTTGTCGTGCACGATGCGCTCGTCAGCGACAAAGTTCTTGCCCTAGTTTCACCCTCTGCCGAATTAATAAATGTCGGAAAGCGACCTGGCATGGGAGTTTCCCAAGAATTAACAAATGACCTACTCATTGTCCTCGCTACCGAAGGCAAGCGAGTGGTCAGGCTAAAGGGCGGAGATCCATTTGTTTTCGGACGCGGCGGCGAAGAAGCCGAGGCGCTGGCAGCGGCCGGGTTCGCCTGTGATGTCGTTCCCGGGATCACTTCGGCTATCGCGGCACCGTCCGCGGCGGGAATTCCCGTGACGTACCGTGGGCTAGCCGCATCATTCACCGTGGTCACCGGGCATCGTCAATTCGGTGAGAAACCAGTCAACTGGTCTGCCCTTGCCCAATCCGAGGGGACAATCGTCGTCTTAATGGGCGTAGCCGAACGTGGAACAATTGCGGCAGAATTAATCGAAGGTGGGTTAGCCAACGACACCCCAGTGGCGGCAATTCAATTTGCCACGACAAACCGCCAATTGGTCACCCGCTGCAGGCTCGACGAATTGGCCGAAACAGAAATCGAATCTCCTGCCACTTTGGTTATCGGCGCGGTCGCTGCCTTAAATGTGACCGACGTGTCATCGAGACTTGGCGGCCTGGAGAGCTTCCTCCACTCCGTTTGATCGGGCTCTTAGTCAATCCTCATAAGGAAAACCATGGACTCGGTCGGCCCATCGTGGCTCACTAGTTTAATCCCGATAAATATGACTATATTAGTCGGGTATTGTGCTATAGTGACTGGCAGCCCCCAACTACTGACTGAAACGGAATCAATCATGTCGACACTTACTCTTCAACCCGGATATACCCCATGCCGCTTGGCCACACCCTCACGATCCACTGGATCGGCTTGTGCGAATCGGTTGATCAATTCCCGTCGCAGTTCCTCAAATCCGACGACGGCATCGATGACCAA
>CAYGOJ010000078.1:0-6264 GCA_964351545.1 uncultured Acidimicrobium sp. | reverse complement strand
GTCCCGGGGCATTGAAATTTGCAACCCACACGTCGCTATCAGCGCGTCGACATGCGACTTCGACATCTTCATCGTCAAGTCCGAGCACCGCTGACATGACACCGGGGGATTGCAATCCGGCATCATGCATCGCGGCCGCCCGTTCCACAACCAAACGCACACCGTCATCGAAACCCAGTGCCCCCGTCGCCGTGAGTGCGGTGTATTCCCCCAAACTGTGGCCGGCACAAAAACTTGGTTCGATGCCGAGTCGTTCGACCGCATCCAGCACCATCAGGCTGAGAACAAAGGTGCTCAACTGGGCGTTGCGAGTGTCCTTGAGTTCCTCCGCGTCGGCTTCCAAAAGTAGAGCGCCGATATCGCGACTCGCCAAAGCAGAAGCCTCGGTTACGAGCTCCCAACTTTCATGGTCCACCCATGGTCGACCCATGCCGGGTCGTTGAGACCCTTGACCAGGAAAAGTAAAGGCAAGCATGAGTGACGGCAGTTCCCCTTTGTCTCGTTACAGCGTAGAACCTAAATCGCGCTACGGACAATTACCCGCCTATGTTCGGTACGATGGATTGAGGCAAACGACTCTAGGCCCGAGTGGCGGAATGGCAGACGCGACGGACTCAAAATCCGTTGTCCGCAAGGGCGTGTGGGTTCGACTCCCACCTCGGGCACAACAATCCTGAATGTATTGACAACAATGGTGACCCGTACACTAAGCACAGTGTCAACCACATTTTCCGGTCGGCTCATTGAACGTCGCCTGTTTCGCGGTTCGCAGACCCTACGACAGCTTCGCGAGGAATTGCGTGTGGTCGATGAGCAGTTGGCGGTGTTGACAAGCGACAGTGATGATAAGGAACTTCGTTCTCTGGTTTCGGAAACTCCGCATGCGGCATTTGAGCATCGAGATGCGCAAGCCCATGTCGATTCCCTCGGTCATCATCGGGGTCACCTTGTTCAGGAAATCCTAGATCTCGAATTGCGTCTTGATTCACTGTTGGACAAGCTGGGTCGATGACCGAAGTCCGTGGATCCGTGCGTGTAGTCATCGCCGAAGACGAAGCGATTATTCGACTTGATTTGAGAGAAACACTTGAGGAAGAGGGCTACAGCGTCGTAGCCGACACCGGTCGCGGCGACATCGCGGTGGAACTGGTTCGTCTGCATCAACCGGATGTTGCGATATTTGACATAAAAATGCCTGGGCTAGATGGTCTCGATGCGGCGAGAGTAGTGGTGGCTGAAAAAATTTGTCCGGTTGTGATGCTCACCGCATTTAGTCAACGCGAATTGATTGAACAGGCACGCGATGCAGGCGCACTCGCGTATCTTGTGAAGCCATTTCAAAGGACCGACTTGATTCCGGCGATTGAGTTGGCGATTGGCCGTTTTCGCGAATTGAAATTGTTGAGCGGTAAAGTTGACGCGCTCGGCGAGCAGCTTGAGCTACGGAAAATATTTGATCGCGCCAAGGGAATTCTTATTGACCTACATCAACTGTCGGAACAGGATGCATTTGACTTCATTCAAAAAAAGGCGATGAGCACTCGGACCAAGATGCGCGAAATCGCCGAACGGATAATTGCTGGCGAATTGCAACCATGAAATTGATGGTTTTAGACGGAAATTCCTTGGCCTATCGTGCTTTTTTTGCCTTGCCGACCGACATGGTGACGGCGACCGGACAGGTAACCAATTCGGTATTTGGTTTCACATCGATGCTGTTGTCGGTGATGAAAGACCACACGCCAGATTCTGTGATCGTGGTGTTTGATCGTAAGGAACCGACATTCCGTCACAAGGCTGCGCCAGAATACAAGGCCCAACGGGTAACACAGCCGGACATCCTGTATCAGCAATTGGACATCATTCGAGAAATGCTTTCGGCGCTGGGCATTCAATCAATTGACGCGGCGGGCTTCGAGGGAGACGATCTCATCGCCACAATTGCTGACCGAGCCGATAACGAGGGAATCGACGTACTCATTGTTACGGGAGATCGCGACACATTTCAATTGGTGAAGGATCCGCACATTCGGGTGATGTACAACCTGCGCGGCGTGAGTGACTATGCCTTGTACGACGAAGCCGGGATTGTCAATCGAACAGGGGTCACTCCAATCCAATACTCCGATTACGCCGCATTGCGTGGAGACTCGAGCGACAATCTTGACGGAGTCCCAGGAGTTGGGGAGAAGACCGCCGCCAAACTCATCAATAAGTATCAGACTCTCAAGTCGGTGTTTGACCATGCCGACGAGCAAACTCCAAAACTTCGTGAATCGCTCGTTGAACATCGAGATCGAGTTCTTCGCAACGCTCAGTTAATGGTGTTGCGGCGAGACGCTCCGGTGAACGTAGCTGTGCGTGAGTGCGCGCCTCGGCCGAATATGACTGCGGCGAAGGAACTGTTCGACATTCTGGAATTTCGAACCATGGCTACCAGAGTGAAAGACGCGTTTAAGTATCTCAATCTAGATGCGCCGTCGGTAGGCGTCGCGACAGTTCTCGGTGCAACCGAATCCAACAGCGTCGAGATCGCCGCGCAAATCAACATCGTTAGCGAAGTAGATGATGCCGTATCGGCATTAACGAGTGCCGGCCCGACATACGTAGCGGCGACCTGGATGGATGTAAGTGGGACTTCATCGCTGTCCGGGTTGTGTGTGGTGACCGATGCGGACGCATCCAGCGTGGCGTGGATTCCGATCGCCTTAGTTGACGAGCCAAAGGTCGGTCGCGCACTAGCTCACTGTGCAGAATTGCGGGGACACAACTTAAAGCCGATGCTACGGGAGTTGTTGCAACGTGGCGTCGACATCACTTCAATCGATCTCGACACGGCCATAGCCGCGTACCTGTTGGATCCATCTGAAAGTAGGTACGAGTTAGCCGACTTGTTGCGACGCTATTCCGATCGCGAGCTTGCCTTAGACATCTCCGAAAAGTCCGGACAATTGAACTTTGATGCCGAATTGTCATCCAGTGACTTAGTCCAACGGTTCGCCGTTCAAGCAATGGCCGTCGTGTATCTAAGTTCTCCGCTTTCCGTCGCGCTCGTCGCACAGGGAGTTGAAAAATTGAATCAAACGGTGGAACTTCCACTCGTCCGAGTGCTGGCACGAATGGAACATATCGGCGTAGGTGTCGATGTCGCACAATTGCGAGCGATCAGTACCCACCTCAGAAGTGAAGTCGATCGGCTTACAGCCGAGCTATACCAAGTTGCCGGAAGTTCATTCAATCTCAATTCGCCGAAACAACTCAGTGAGATTTTGTACACTGCTAAAGGGCTGACACCTCCTCGAAAGACAAAGACCGGCTTCAGCACCGACGCGGCGACACTAGAAACACTTCGCACCCAGTGGCCAGAGTTCATCGAACCACTTTTGCAGTATCGCGAGTTTGAAAAATTACGGTCGACCTATGGCGAGGGCCTGATTCAGGCGGTTGGTTCAGATGGACGTATTCATGCCACTTTTAATCAAACGGTCGCGCGCACCGGTCGTCTCAGTAGCGACCAACCCAATTTGCACAACATTCCGGTTCGCTCGGAGGAGGGTCGGGTTTTCCGCAAGGCATTTGTGCCTTCTCCGGGACACCTATTATTAGTGGCGGATTACAATCAGATTGAATTGCGTTGTATTGCTCACTTGGCCAACGATCCGGGGCTGATCGACGCGTTCGTCAACGGAATCGATATTCATACGGCCACCGCAGCGAGCGTGTTCGGCGTGTCGGCCGCCGAGGTGACTTACGAACAGCGGAGTCAGGCGAAGATGGTTTCCTACGGCCTCGCTTACGGGATGGAAGCTTATGGGCTTAGTCAGCGATTGGGTATCGGTGTCTCGGAGGCGTCCGAAATCTTGGAGGCCTATTTTCGGGCGTTTCCGCATGTGAAGGAATACATGGACACAACCGTCGCTGAAGCCCGCAAGCGTGGCTATACAGAGACGATCTTCGGGCGGCGTCGCCCTATTCCCGAGTTGCACAATTCAAATTTCAGAATTCGACAGGCGGGGGAGCGCCAGGCAATGAATTCTGGAATTCAAGGTCTTGCGGCCGATATTTTCAAGATTGCGTTGGTTCGAATCGACCACGAACTTGAAGCGGCACACATGTCGAGTCGGCTGATCCTCCAGGTTCACGACGAAGTGCTCGTTGAGGCTGTCATTGATGAGAAAGAAGCAGTCGAGGAATTGGTGCTGAGTGCCATGAAGGGAGCCGCGAGTCTGATCGTGCCACTCGAGGTCAATGCCGCCTGGGGCGACTCATGGGCCAGCGCAAAGGTATAGGTGAAGTGGTAGCGTGAACCCGTTCTACCGTTGGTAGGACCCATATTCGGCGTTGCAATCGTTGCGTATGTGACCGACTCTCCTATCCGCCTGAAAGATATCAACGTGTCCGACTCTCAGCTTCTCATCTCCCCGCCCATGGGTACCTTCGACTCAGAAGGTAACTACACACCCCGCCAAGTCACCGAACGTGATCTCGCAACATCGTTTGCCGATGCAATCAATGACACTCTCGTTGAACTCAAGGAACGACAGTTGGTTACCGGCACGGTCGTGCGCATTACCCGAGATGAAGTGTTGGTTGAAATTGGTTACAAGACCGAAGGCGTGATTCTCGGTCGCGAGTTGTCAATTCGCAATGATGTCGACCCACATGAAATTGTCAAGCTCGGCGAAAAAATTGAAACCTTGGTTCTCACCCTGGAGGACAAGGAAGGTCGACTTCTTCTATCGAAGAAACGTGCCCAATACGAGCGTGCCTGGGGGGATATTGAAAAGGTAAAAGAAGCCGATGGAACAGTGGAAGGTCTCGTCATAGAGGTTGTCAAGGGTGGGTTGATCGTTGATATTGGCCTGCGTGGGTTTCTTCCCGCCTCGCTTGTTGAACTTAGGCGTGTTCGTGATTTGCAACCGTATGTTGGGCAGCGCATTACAGCAAAGATTCTCGAACTGGATCGCAATCGAAACAACGTCGTTCTGTCGCGGCGAACTCTGTTGGAGCAAAATCAGCGCGGTGCGCGAGATGAGTTCCTCACCAATTTGAAAGTAGGTGAGATTCGCAAGGGAAGGGTTTCGAGCGTTGTCGCCTTTGGAGCGTTTGTGGATCTGGGTGGGATGGACGGCCTAATCCATGTTTCCGAGTTGTCATGGCGACACGTCGACAATCCTGGAGCGGTGGTGAACATCGGTGACGAAGTCAATGTCAAGGTGCTCGAGGTCGACATGGAGCGCGAGCGAATCAGTCTCTCGCTGAAGGCAACGCAGCAGGACCCATGGCAGGAATTTGCCAGCACACATCAGGTTGGTCAACTTGTTTATGGTCGCGTGACCAAGCTTGTTCCATTCGGTGGCTTCGTTCAGGTTGGCGATGGAATTGAAGGACTAGTGCATATCTCCGAAATGTCCACCCACCATGTGGAGGCACCAGAACAGGTGGTCACCCCCGGCGAAGAACTGTGGGTGAAAATAATTGATTTGGATTTGGCACGGCGCCGCATCAGTTTGTCGATCAAACAGGCCGCCGAAGGCGGAGAACTCGCCGAAGAATATCGCGGTCAGTTCCAGGTTGACGATCAAGGAAACTGGGTTGGAGGAGACGACTCCACTCGAGAGGCGGCATGGTCAGAGTTCTTCGACAACGCTTCCACCGCCACGGCGGCTTCGGAGGATGCACCAATTGCGCAAGTGAGCCCGACCCAAGAAACCTAAGTCTCGTTAGGTATGGCCTGAAATGATTCTCATTGGTCTCACCGGTGGGATCGGTGCGGGTAAATCGACGGTTTCGGCGATGCTCGCTAAACGCGGAGCGGTGATCATCGATGGTGACGTCATCGTCCGCGAATTACAACAACCCGGCTCCCCGGTTTTGGCGACGATCGTCGATCGTTTTGGCAAGGCAGTCCTGACAGCACATGGCGAGCTCGATAGGGCCGCGCTCGCGGCAATCGTTTTTGCGGACTCCAAGTCGCTCGCCGATCTGAACGCAATAGTCCACCCACCGCTGGGGATCGAAATTGCCAAGCGGGTTGACGCCGAGCGCGACACTAACCATGTGGTGGTGCTGGACCTCCCGTTGCTCTCGGAAAATCCGCGCACAGATCTGGCAGGGATCGTCGTTGTTGATGTCGAGCCAGAAATCGCGCGTGACCGACTGATTAAGTTTCGTGGAATGAGAAAATCCGATGTCGATGCGCGCATGGCAAGTCAAACGAACCGTGAAACCCGCAACTCCATTGCCGGGTTCATCATCAAAAAT
>CAYGOJ010000077.1:0-6360 GCA_964351545.1 uncultured Acidimicrobium sp. | reverse complement strand
CTGACAAAGGGCGAGCCGGAAGTTACCGAGGTGGTGATTGATGACTTCGACGAGCGCGACATGCTGAAACTTGTCGCCGCGGTCGAGCGCGACTCGGAGCATCCGCTCGCCCAGGCAGTTGTCCGCTATGCAGTTGAAAAAGACATCGAGCTCCTGACAGCGACGGAGTTTGAAAACATCCCCGGCCATGGCGCCATCGCCATCGCCGACGGTCACAAAGTGATCGTGGGAAATCAGCGGCTCATGAAGCGCGAAGGAATCGAAATCTCCAATCTGGCATCCCGCTTGGATGAGATCGTTAACGGCGGACGGACAGCAGTAATCGTCGCTATAGACGAGCGTGCAGTCGCCATCATTGGACTCGCCGATGCAGTTCGTCCCACCGCGGCGAGAACCATCGCAGAACTGCGGAATGTGGAAATTCAAGTGGTGATGCTCAGCGGCGACAACGAAGCAACAGCTCGTCGAATTGCTGGACAACTTGGCATAGAAACGGTAATCGCCGAAGTTCTGCCCGGAGATAAAGCGGCCAAGATCGCCGAGATTCAGGCAGCCGGTCAACGTGTGGCCATGGTTGGAGATGGAGTTAATGACGCCCCCGCCCTTGCACAAGCCGACCTGGGCATCGCGATCGGCGCCGGCACCGATGTGGCCATCGAGACCGCGGACATCGTGTTGATGCGCTCCGACCCATTTGATGTGGCTGTTGCCCTGCGCATTGGGCGCGGAACATTTCGCAAGATGCGTCAGAACCTTGGCTGGGCCGTCGGCTACAACGCCTTTGCCCTGCCCATAGCGGCCGGCGTATTTGAACCCGCATTCGGGCTCGTCCTGCGTCCGGAAATTGCGGCCTTGTCAATGTCCGGTTCGAGCCTCATTGTCGCCGTAAATGCTTTGCTTCTCAAGCGACTCCAACTCCCCACCGTCGTCACGCTTGACCGCAATTCGGATGTGAGCGCATTGAAATAAGGATTCGCAACATCCGTAGAATTGCTACATGATCGACATTCGAGAGGTTGGCCCGCGCGATGGATTGCAGGCCGAGAAACCGGTCACGGTCGAACAACGAATCGAATTTATTCAGCACTTGATTGCTGCCGGTGTCAGGCACATCGAAATTGCCTCGTTTATGCGCGACGAGTTCGTACCGGCGATGGCCGGGGCAGAGCAGGTTGTGGCGGGCGTGCCACCAAAGCCCGGACTCACTCGGGTTGGATTGGTCGCCAATGCTACGGGGGCACAGCGAGCGCTGGCTTGCGGACTAGACGAATTCACGATCACTGTGTCGCTGTCAGAAATGTACAGTCAGAAAAACACCGGTAGAAGTCGAGCACAGGCATTGGAATCTGCAGGTGAAATTGCCAAAATGGTTAACGGCAGGGTCCCGATCGATGTCGTGATTTCGTGCGCGTTCGGTTCACCATATGCAGATGTGTCCATGCAACTTGATCTGCCAAAATTTGTTGATGATCTCAAAAACCGTGGATGCAGCAACTTCACTCTTGCCGATACCACGGGCATAGCGACGCCGCGATTGATTCGTGAGGCGCTCGCCCTTGTTGGTACAGATATTGGATTGCATCTGCACGAAACCCGTGGCACCGGATTGGTCAACGCAATTACCGGACTCGAAGCCGGGGTGCGTCGCTTTGATTCCTCGGTCGGTGGTATCGGTGGATCTCCATTCGCCGACGGCGCGGCGGGAAATGTCGCTACCGAGTCGCTTGTTTTCTTGCTGCACGACATGGGGTTTGAAACCTCGATTGACCTAGACAAGCTCCTCGCGGTTATCCCTCTTTTGAGCAAGATGATCGGCCATCGACCGCCGTCGGTGCTAGCTAGATTCCATTCGCCATGACGGCGCCCGCTTGGACAAGAAGGCGGCGATTCCCTCTTGGGCCTCGGGTGAGGCAAATACATCCTCTGACAGTTGGCGCATCTCGTCGAGCTTAAATTCGTAGGCGTCATTGGCTGCACTGCGCAAGATCTTGATCGTCGCCGCCACCGCCTGTGGACCGGCTTGACAAATTGAATTAATGAGTTCTTGTGCCGTCGCATGTGGATCGTCCGACACATGAGTCACAAGCCCGATTGAAAGTGCGTGGGCGGCATCGAATAGTTCGCCGGTAATGAATGCCGTCGCGATCTTGGACCAAGCGACCCGCGTCAAAATGGGAACCGAGATTGCCGCCGGTACCGCCCCCAGCTTCACTTCGGTGAATGCGAAATTTACGCTCGGGGCAACAACCACCAAATCGCACGCCGCCATGATCCCCAAGCCACCTGCGCGTGCCACGCCGGTCAACACCGCAATTGTGGGTTGCCGAACCTGTCCTAGTGCAACGAAAACCTTGGCCAAGTCGCTCAGGTCGATAGGTTTTTCCGCAATCTGTTTCAGATCAAGGCCGGAGCAAAATACCGGCGGAGCATGAGTTAAGACAATGACCCTGCTCTCGGATTCGGAAGCGTCCTTGAGCGCACTGAGTAAACTCTTGAGAAATTCAGCAGATAGCGCGTTGCGAGTACTCGGTGAATTGAGCGTGATTGTCGCCACTCGTGGCGTGACATCGAGAACGACGTTTGCATCAGTCATCGGATTCACAATATTGAACTATACGACGAACACTTAATGCGAGTATCCTGAACTGGTTCCCGAAACGGGTTGTTAATACATTGCGGGTGTAGCTCAATGGCTAGAGTTCCAGCCTTCCAAGCTGGCTATGCGGGTTCGATTCCCGTCACCCGCTCCAAAATTAGAGAGCGCTAGGTCACCGTTCAACTCTTATGTCCTTCAGGACGGCGGTGCGAACAGTTCTAGGGCGATGTTGTCCGGATCACGGAAAGAAAGACCCGAGCCGTACGGCGCATCGATTATCCCGCCGTGTTTAATGCCGAGCCCATCAAGCCGGCCGACCCAACTCTCGAGCTCGGTCCGACTGGACACGCCGAATGCAACATGATCGAGACCGGATCGGTACTCGCTGAACTTTGGTTTATCGTTTGGTGTTGGATGCGTGTGCAATCCGAACAGGGTTCCACCTTCCAATGCGTACACCACATGGTAGAAATTTCCGGTGTCCTCGTCGAGTACGGGCGTCGAACCAAAGAGACGGCCGTAGAACTCTCTGCTCTGATCTAGATTGCTCACGGTTACGGCCACATGTGTAATGCCCGAAAATCCAGCCACTTTCCTACCTCCTTGACGTCGCCCGGTAGGTCCAGGCGTTCCTTTTGTAGCCATGCTAACGAATACCTCTACCCCGCTGGCTATGCGAGTTCGATAATCTCAAACCCATGACAAAGGCACAATATGTAGACGGGTTCGTTCTTTCAATCCCAAAAAAGAACACTGCGATGTACAAGAAAATGGCTAGAGAAGGTAACAAAGTCTGGAAGAGATTTGGTGCGCTTGATTATATGGAGTGCATGATAGATGATGCTGAGCCGCAGTCAGTATCGTTCACATTTCCGAAAATGGCCAAATGTAAACCCGGTGAGACAGTTTGGTTTTCGTTTATCACCTTCAAATCCCGAAAACACCGGGACGATGTCAATAAAAAGGTGATGGCATATTTCAGCGACAAGTATGGTAAAAACGAGATGCCGATGCCATTTGACATGAAGCGTTTCGCATACGGAGGTTTTAAGGTTGTTGTCAGCGAATAAAACCATGCAAAGAATTACACCACACTTGTGGTTTGATCAGGAAGCCGCCCAGGCTGCCGAGTTTTATGCGTCTGTTTTCCCAAACTCAAGAGTTACCTTCAAAACTCAAATCAAAGACACTCCATCGGGTGACTGCGAAATTGTGGGTTTTGAGATTATGGGATTTGGTTTTCAAGCAATCAGCGCCGGACCACTCTTTAAATTTAATCCGTCGATTTCCATCATGGTTAATTTTGATCCTTCGCAGGACAGTTATGCGCGAGAGAGAATCGATGGGGTCTGGGAGAAATTGTCAGAAGGCGGTAAAGCACTCATGCCTTTGGACAAATACTCATTTAGCGAGCGATATGGCTGGATACAAGACAAGTATGGTTTTTCGTGGCAGTTGATGTACGCCATGCCAGAATGGGAACAAAGACCGCCAATTATTCCATCTTTACTATTTGTTACTGATACGTGTGACATATCAGAGGAAGCGACAGACTTTTATTTGTCAATTTTTGAAAACTCAATGCGAAATGCAATTGCTCGCTATCCCGCCGGCATGGAACCAAATAAAGAGGGATCGGTGATGTTTACCGATTTCCAGCTTCTCGGCCAATGGTTTGCGGCAATGGATGGAAGTAGTGCTATGCATAATTTCGCATTTGACGAGGCGATTTCACTTATGGTCAATTGCAAAGATCAACAAGAAATTGATTACTACTGGGGAAAGCTTTCTGCAGATCCAAAAGCTGAACAATGCGGCTGGCTGAAGGACAAATACGGTGTCTCGTGGCAGATTGTGCAGAAAGATATGGATGAAATGATGAGCAATGGTACGCCCAAACAAATCGCGCACGTAACGCAAGCATTCTTGAAGATGAAAAAGTTTGACATCGCCCAGTTAAAGAATGCGTACGAAAAGGATTAGAGTCGCGGAGCCACGGATTCTCCGTGCCTAGAGCGGCATATCCCCACGGCGATTAGCTCGTGGCGATATCGCGCCGAGCGAATAGAACAGTCGCTATTGCGATCACGACCGCCAGATAGCTGGCCAGCGCGAACAGAGAGACAATCGGTCGGCGTTCGAAATCGACTCCGTCTAACTGCGACCACTCGATCAGTGTGCCGATGTTTTCCGAGATCATATAACGCGCAAGTTTTGGTCTGAGACCAACCACAGTTCGTTCAATAACCAGCGCCCACGTCGCTAGAACGATCAGTGCCGCACTGGTATTACGTCCAATTGTGGCAATGCTGAGAGCAAGCACCGCCACGAGCGACGCCACGAGCGAAACTCTGAGCATCGCCAATATCAATGCGCTCCACCATGCAGAGTCCGTTCCGTTCGTATTCCCGTTAACGACGACAGCCGGCATGGCCGAAAGGAGATACGCGGTCTGAAGCAAAAAACTAATCACGAAAGCCAGTAGCACGGCTGAACTCGTTCGCGCCAAATGCAACCGAACGCGAGATGGGACCCAGGTCAACACTGTCGTCACGGTCCCGGCTCGCCATTCTGCGCCGGCAACCGATGCACCACAGATCGCCGCACCGATGAATATGAAGAATGCAGCAACCAAAAGGAAGTCATCGCCTGATCCCGCTGTCCACCAGTTCGCCATTCGTGCCGGATGCCCCGGATCTTGAGCGAACTTCAGTGTGTCGCCGCTAGTTAGGAATACGATCAGTCCGGCTAATGCGCTAAACGCGAGTGCAATCAGGATCATCCAGCGCACAAGTCGGCGGTGAATCGCACGCCTCATCTCAACCAAAGTGAGCCGCAGAAATTTCACGAAGATTCTTCTTCTTGTCCCGTGATGCTCAAGAACAATTCTTCGAGACTTACCGACTCGGCTCGTAGCTCACTGAGGTAGAGACCAGCGTCGGCCAGCAACTTGGTGACACGTGCGGCATCCGATGCCGGCAATGCGACCCTAAGATACGCGTCCTCAATATCCACCGCTAGACCCGCGTTGCGGAGTGTTTGAGCTCCACTGTTCAAATTGTCGACTCCAACCAATAGCGACGGTCGGGAAGCCTCAGCCAATACTTCGTCGACTCGTCCGGTCAGAACAAGTTTTCCGCGGTCGATGATCGCAACCCGGTCACAGATTTGTTCGACCTCCGTCAATAGATGGCTAGAAACGAAGACCGTTCGGCCCTCATTTCCCATCTGTCGAAGGAGTTCCCGAATTTCGCGAATACCCGCTGGATCCAAGCCATTTGCCGGTTCGTCGAGCACGAGAAGCGCGGGATCTTTTAGCAATGCGGCGGCCAGGCCAAGTCGTTGTCGCATCCCGAGTGAATAGGTCCGCACCTTGCTATCCGCGCGATCACCCAGGCCCACTTTCTCAAGGCTGGCGGCCACGCTCTGCTTGCCGATGCCATCGACTGCGCCGAGGAGTTCAAGGTTCTCTCGAGCGGTCATCGTCGGAAACATCGCCGGCGTTTCTACAATCGAGCCAACACGCGGCATGACGGTCGACAAACCCGCAGGGGTCGGATGACCGAGCACGTCTGTCGTACCTGCAGTCGCCGACACCAATCCAAGCATGCAGCGAATGGTCGTCGTTTTACCGGAACCGTTGGGCCCGAGGAACCCAAACACTCCACCTTCTGGAACCGAAAGATCTAAGCCGTCCACGGCGTTAACCCGCTTGCCGTGGCGTTGCCGATATTCCTTGCGCAATCCGACAATTTCGATGACTG
>CAYGOJ010000076.1:0-6399 GCA_964351545.1 uncultured Acidimicrobium sp. | reverse complement strand
GACGCAGGGCACGAGGTTTCAGTTCAGATCTCAATACCTGAACATCTCGACCAATCAACGAATCGGTGAGACGATTGATTCCAATAATAACGCTTCCGTCGAGAATGACTGAGTGTTCCATCTCAGAGTGTTCGACGGTGCAGCGACGACCAAGCGAGGTGTATGGCCCGATGTAACTGTGCTCCACTCTGGAGTCGGCGCCGATGACGACAGGGCCTCGAATCCGCGAATTACGAATGATCGCACCTTTTTCAATGACCACTCTGCCTTCAATCTTGGAGTCCTCATCGATGTCGCCGTCGTTGCGTTGCTCAAGCACCTCGAGAACCAGGCGATTGCATTCCAAGAGCGGATCTTTCTTGCCAGTATCGATCCACCAACCTTTCAAAACTTTGTGCTGGACGGTGTGGCTCTGGTCGACGAGCCACTGAATCGCGTCCGTGATTTCCAATTCGCCCCGACTAGACGGCTTGATTGCTCTCACCGCATCGTGAATCGTGGGATCAAATAGATACACACCAACGAGAGCAAGATCGGACGGTGGATTGACCGGCTTTTCCACAAGCCGAACCACCCGTCCATCGGCATCGACTTCGGCCACCCCAAATTGTCGTGGGTCGTCAACATGGCAGAGCAGGATTTGAGCCGACGGAGCATTCGCCCCGCCAGCACTGCGCGCCGATTCAAACTCGTTGACAAATTCCTGCAGGCCCTGTTCGAGCATGTTGTCGCCCAAATACATAACGAAATCTTCGTCGCCAAGAAAATCACGGGATATGAGAACACAATGCGCCAAACCCAATGGGGCTTCCTGCTGAATGTAGGTAACGCTGACCCCAAATTGGGTACCGTCACCGACCGCGGCGATTATTTCCTTTCGGGTTTCCCCGACGACGATTCCAATCTCACGAATGCCAGCTCTGGCCATTGCTTCGATTCCGTAAAACAAGATTGGCTTGTTGGCAATCGGCACAAGTTGCTTGGCATTCGTATGGGTGATGGGTCGCAGGCGCGTACCCGCACCGCCGGACAAAATGAGACCCTTCATACCGCACACCACTCTAGGTGAAGGTACGAACTAGCGTCTTTCCTATGCCGTCGGCCTTTTTACATCCATTTGCCAAACCCACGCGCGAAGAATTTATTCGAATCGTCCGAGGCGTCGGCGCCCGAGTGTGGGACTCGAACGGCAACGAACTCATTGACGGAATGGCAAGCCTTTGGTATTGCGCGGTGGGACATGGACGCCGCGAGATCGGCGACGCGGTCGCCCAACAAATTTCCACCCTCGAGGCGTACTCCACATTTGATCCGTTTACGTCCGAACCGGCCGAGCAATTGAGCGAATTGCTCCGGACTCTGTCGCCGTTGCCTGACGCGCGAGTATTTCTATGCGACAGCGGATCCGAATCCATAGATACGGCAATGAAGCTGTCGCGACTCGCCCATGTTCAGGCTGGTCATCGCGAACGCACGTTGATTATTTCTCGCGTGCGTGGATATCACGGAACCAACTACGGCGGCACGAGCGCTCAAGGCTTGCCGCTGAATAAAGTTGGTTACGGCCCACTCGTAGGTGATGTGGTGCAAGTTGACAGCGATGATTTAGAGGCCGTGTCGGTTTTGATGTCGAAGCGCGGACACGAAGTTGCCGCCGTGCTCACCGAACCTTTGCAAGGGGCCGGCGGTGTGTACCCGCCGGTCGCCGGTTATTTAGAGGGACTGCGCAAGTTGTGCGATCAGCATGGCGCATTTTTGATCTTCGACGAGGTAATTACCGGTTTCGGACGGCTCGGCACATGGTTCGGCGCGCAACGATTTGGGGTACTCCCCGACTTGTTGTGCTTCGCCAAGGCCGTGACCTCCGGTTATCAACCACTCGGCGGCGTGTTGGTCGGAGAGAACGTGCGCGCTGCCCTCGAGACCGATCCAGAATTTTTCCTCCGCCACGGTTACACGTACTCTGGCCACGCGGCCGCCTGCGCGGCGGCGTTGAAAAACATTGAGATCATTCAGCGAGAGGGACTGGTGGAGCGAGCCAATCATGTCGGAGACCGACTCTCGTCTGGCCTAAATGCTCTGGCCGCCGACGGAATCATTGACCACGCCAGAGGGGTCGGCGCCGTGTGGGCCGCCGGTTTGCGATCGGATCAGAACTGCGTAAAGATTCGGGACCGCATGTTGGAACTTGGTGCGATAACACGCGCAATTAATGCAGACACAAACACGTTTTGCCCACCGCTCGTCATCACGGATAGCGAACTAGATAAATTACTTGACATCTTTGCGACGGCTGCGTCCGGAAAGTAAACGACGGAACTGACCATGGGTCTTCTGACTGGGCAACGCGCGCTGGTTACCGGTGCCGCAAGTGGGATCGGCGCCGAGATCAGCCGACGATTTAGCCGCGAGGGGGCCGTCGTCGTGGCCACCGACATCAATGACATGGCGGGTAAAGCGATAGCCGGTGAAGTTGGTGGCGAATATGAACACCTTGATGTAAGCGATTCGAACGCGTGGGACAAACTCATTGCGGAGCAAGACGACTTTGACATCGTCGTTCTAAACGCGGGGGTTGCCACCTCGCCAAATGTCATAGGCGAAACACCCGCCTACCCGCTGGAAGGCGTCAGCGATGATATTTATCACCGGATCATGCGCACCAATCTCGATGGAGTTGTCTTTGGGGCCCGAGCCGTGATCCCAGGAATGGTGGCGCGAAAGAGCGGCCACATTTTGGCCACAGCGTCACTTGCTGGATTGATTGCAATTGCCCCGGATCCCATTTACGGCCTGACCAAACATGGAGTCGTCGGTTTGGTCAAGTCGCTTGGCGATGCATTGGCGCCGCACGGCGTGTGTATCAGCGCACTTTGCCCAGGGTTTATCGACACCCCGCTCGTATCGCCGATCTCTCAGGAAATCATCAAATCATTTGGAATGGGAATTCTGCCAGTTGAAATCGCCGGCGATCTCGCGATGCGCGCACTGACCGAACGAATAAACGGTTCGCAATGGACAGTGATGTCCGGACAACCCATCGCACAATACGTTCCGTCTTCGCCCTATGCGACACAATGAGGTAAGTGAGCGAACCTCTCTTCAACCCATTTGACCCAAAGTTTCGGGCCAATCCATATCCGTTTTACGACATGCTGCGGCTCACCGAACCAGTTCATCGAACCGAGTTCGGAATGGTCGTACTAACGAGATACGAAGATGTCTCGGCAACTCTCAAAAGCAACGACTTCAGCCGCGATGTAGAAAAATATTCCGAACAGTCCTCCTCGCCGGCCAGACAGCGACGACGGGAACGAAACATTGGCAGAACTAAATCAATTTTGAACCTGGATCCCCCCGATCACACTCGATTGCGCCGACTTGTGTCCAAGTCTTTCATTCCAACAGCGATCGAGCGCCTGCGACCGCGGATCCAGCAACTCGTGGACAAGATACTTGACGGCGCCCAGGAGCGTGGGTCACTTGAACTAGTCGATGATCTGGCATTTCCCGTTCCGTTCCAAGTGATCTCGGACTTGCTGGATATGCCAACCGAACGAGTCGATGAACTTCGATCGTGGTCACAAATCATCACCAACTCGCTTGAACCGACTGCCACCGATGCAGAGCTAGACGCGACCGAAACTGCACTGGAAGAACTGATTCCCTACCTCACTGGGATCATTGAGCATCGTCGTAAACATTTGGCCGACGACATGTTGAGCTCACTAATCAGTGTTGAAGAAGCGGGAGAGCGAATGACGACCGGCGAGCTGATGGCTTTTGTTGTTCTGTTATACATTGCCGGACATGAGACAACCGTCAATCTCATCGGCAACGGCACACTTGCCCTGGTTCAAAACCCCGAACAACTTGCGTGGGCGCGAAATAACGGGTTCGGCACGGGGGTCGTCGATGAACTGCTTCGCTTCGACGGACCGGTTCAGCAAACGGTGCGGGTACCGATTGTTCCCGTCCATTTTGATGTTGCCGATGGTCGGATCGATGTGCAACCCGGAACGATTGTGTTGACCTCACTCGGAGCGGCCAATCACGATCCGGCGATGTTTGATTCGCCAAACCAGTTGCAACTCGCTCGCCCGAATGCCAATCGACACTTGGCATTTTCGGCCGGCATTCACTATTGCCTTGGCGCATCTCTTGCACGACTGGAGACGGAAGTCGCCATCGGCTCGCTAATCAACCGCTTCGACAACTTGGAAATGGTCGGCGAATCTGAATGGCGCGATCGGTTGACTATTCGGGGCGTCAGTCGGCTTTCGCTCAGTTGCTCGTAAGTAACTTGATCAGGCTGCTGGTGTCCCAGCGACGACCGCCCATCGCCACCACCTGTTCATAGAACGAATCCACAAGTTCGGTCAGTGGAATTCGCGCTCCATTGCGCCTTGCTTCATCGATGCAGATGGCGAGGTCTTTGCGCATCCACTCCACGGCAAAGCCAAAATCGAACTCACCGCTCACCATTGTTTTGGCGCGATTCTCCATCTGCCACGACTGCGCCGCACCCTTTGAAATTACCTCGACAACCTGGTCGGGATTCAGTCCCGCTCGCATCGCAAAATTGAGACCTTCGGATAAACCCTGGACGACACCGGCGATGCAAATTTGATTCACCATTTTCGCCAGCTGACCAGACCCCGCATCGCCCAAGCGCATGCACATTCGCGAATACGCCGCAATTACCGGCTCCACTCTTTCATAAATTGCAACGTCGTCGCAGCCACACATCACCGTCAACATTCCGTTCTCGGCCCCAACTTGACCGCCCGAGACGGGAGCATCAACAAAGCCAACTCCAATTGCGGCGCAGGCCACCGTAAGTTCGCGCGCAAGCGTTGCCGATGCCGTGGTGTGATCCACGAGCACGGTTCCGGGTCGCATTCCCACGAGTATTCCTAGATCGCCAAGTGCGACTGAACGAACATCATTATCGTTACCGACGCACGCAAATACGATTTCGCTCGCCCCTGCAACTTGTTTGGGGCTATTCACATGGGCACCACCGTTGACGGCGACCCACGCCGCTGCCTTTTCACCGCTGCGGTTGTACACGGTGACGTGGTGACCGGCGTTCGATAGGTGCCGAGCCATTGGACCGCCCATGGCCCCGAGCCCGACAAAACCTACATTTACCATCGACGCGCTATTTCTTTTTCGCCGCCGCTTTTATTGGGGACGAAACCGCTGTGGGTTTGACAACTGGTTTTGCGGCCGGCTTCTTAACCGCTTTGGCTGGCTTCAACACCCCTTCTTCAAGGGCGTGATCCAACCACTCTTCGGCTTTCTCGGAAGAAACCTTCAGGGCCGGAGAAATCTCGGAAATGAGATTAATTCGAGCTCGGTCGTACATTGTCTTTTCTGCAGCCGACAACGCCGAATCTCGGTCACGGGCGGCGAGGTTGCGCACCACTTCAGCCACCTGATAAACGTCGCCGCTCTTGAGTTTTTCTTGGTGGTTTTTGAACCTTCGCGACCAGTTTGCAGGCACGCGCGGATCGGCCTTTGACAACACGGAACGAAGATCTTCGAGTTCGCTTTTCGACACCGGCGGCCGTACGCCTACCTGGTTCGCCTTGGCAGTTGGCACCGACAGGGTCATTTCATTTATCACAGTCTTTAATATGAGGTATTCCTGGGTGGCCCCAAAAGCCTTCATTCGCTTGATCCCATGGACGATGCATGCCCCATGTTGTGGGTAGATCACTGTGTCACCTTTTTTAAATTTCACGTACTCGCCTCTCTTAGACCCAACTCCGAAAGGATACGGCTTTCAGCGCCAATACCCACTAACACAGACATAACAACGACGTGCAATCGATGTTCAAGACTTGTGATTGGACATCTTCACCATTTCGAACGATCAATTCAGGCACGTCAAACTTCTGCCCAAATATCTCCCACCCAATCGTACGACTTGGACGACTGGCGAAGGTACTCAGCGAAATCGCCCAACAGTGACTTTGTGCAATCGACGTAGAGAATTTGCGTGACAACGAGGCATTTGAGAAAGGCGCGAGTATTTGCCTCGAAGGCATCGATGCGTGTCGCTCCTAGCTGATGGAGCATGTACGTATGCCCAAGTTCGAGCACCTTGCGTCCAACAAACCCTCCAAAAAGTATTAGCCCATGTGATGAAGACTTCGGGAAACTTTGAGCTCCATTCGCCGGCAAGGACCTCAAGCGCATTCTGGGGCGAGGGCGCCTCAGGTACGTATTGGCCGAGAATTGATAAGTCGAAAACCCGTGCGATCGGCGGAACCGACCTTCTACGAAACACGCCGACAACCCTATATCTATTGCATCACCCCAACCTTCACACAAAATGGCGCCCTCGGTAGGAATCGAACCTACGACCTACGGATTAGAAGTCCGTTGCTC
>CAYGOJ010000075.1:0-6443 GCA_964351545.1 uncultured Acidimicrobium sp. | reverse complement strand
TTTGAGGAGAAGACCCTGCCGAAGAATAAAGAAGATGCAATTGTGCTGGAAGGCAAGATCACAGAGTCCCTACCTAATGCAATGTTTCGAGTAGAACTCGAAAACGGACACACAGTTTTGGCTCATATTTCCGGAAAGATGCGCATGAATTACATTCGCATTTTGCCGGGTGACAAGGTTCAAGTTGAATTAACACCTTACGACCTCACGAGGGGTCGTATTACCTACCGATTTAAGTAACCATCCAATCAGCGCAGATTTACGAGGCGAATTAAGTGAAAGTAAAACCGAGTGTTAAAAAAATTTGTGAAAAGTGCAAGGTCATCCGTCGTCATCGGCGAGTCATGGTGATCTGCGAGAATCCACGTCACAAACAGCGTCAAGGCTGATCCGATTTTCAATCCGAATAACCCCACGATTTTCTAAGGAACCGAATGGCACGAATTTCAGGAGTCGACATCCCGCGCGAAAAGCGCCTCGAGATCGCTCTTACCTATATTTTTGGCATCGGTCGCTCGACCTCGATCAAGATGTGCAAAGAGTTGGATCTCAATCCAGACACGCGCGTACGCAATTTGACCGACTCTGAGGTCAACAAGATTCGTACATATATCGAAAACAAGTTGTCTGTTGAGGGTGATCGTCGCCGCGACGTGCAAACCGACATCAAACGCAAAGTCGAGATTGGTAGCTATCAAGGAACTCGTCACCGCAAGGGGCTGCCGGTGCGCGGTCAGCGTACGCATACCAATGCTCGCACTCGCAAGGGACCAAAGAAGACGGTCGCCAACAAGAAGATGGCAGTGAGGAAATAACGATGGCCAAGGCAGCTGGAACCCGTCGTCCGCGCAAGCGAGATCGCAAGAACGTCACCAATGGCGTGGTGCACATCAAGAGTTCGTTCAACAACACGATCGTTTCGATCACCGATACAGAGGGCAACGTGATTGCTTGGGCATCATCGGGTGGTGTTGGTTTTTCTGGTTCGCGAAAGTCGACGCCGTTCGCCGCTCAAATGGCCGCCGAGAAGGCAGGTCGTGCAGCGATGGACCAGGGCCTACGGCGAGCCGAAGTGCATGTCAAGGGTCCGGGTTCGGGTCGCGACACAGCCTTGCGTTCGATTCAGAACCTTGGCATCGAAGTTTCGGGTATCAAAGATGTAACGCCGGTCCCACACAATGGTTGCCGCCTGTCTAAGCGAAAGAGGCCGTAATCATGGCTCGCTACACCGGACCAAAAGTACGAATCTCGCGTCGACTCGGAATCAATGTTTTCGAGAACACCAAGGGCAGCAAAGCACTAGAGCGCCGTCCATTCCCACCTGGCACCCATGGTCGCACTCGTCGCCGCGGCGCCGGGAGTGAATACCTATTGCAATTGCAGGAAAAGCAAAAGGCCAAATACATCTACGGCGTACTTGAGCGCCAGTTCCGCAAAATGTATGAAGATTCGGTTCGACTCACTGGTCCAACCGGTGAAAACTTGCTGCGATTACTTGAGTTGCGTTTAGACAATGTGGTGTATCGCGCCGGCTGGGCAAGTACTCGTCCCCAGGCTCGCCAATTTGTCAGCCACGGACTGGTTCTTGTCGATGGCAAGCGGGTCAATATCGCCTCGTACTCCGTTAGCCGGGGTCAGGTCGTGACATTGTCGGACAAGGCCAAGAACATGATCATCATTCAGCACAATATCGACACCCTTGATCGCCGAATGGTTGGTTGGATCGACGCCGCCGAGGGTGGCAAACAAATCACCGTTCGCGAGCTGCCACAACGCGAGCACATTGATGTTCCCGTCCGTGAACAACTCATCGTTGAGCTTTACTCGAAGTAACCCCCGAAAAGAACTGGTAACAGGAGAATCCACATGCTCGTTATTCAACGCCCAACAGTCGATGCAATCGGTGTCGAAGAGAACAACCGTCAGAAGTTCTCGATCGGACCGCTTGAACCCGGTCTCGGCCACACAATTGGCAACTCCCTGCGCCGAATGTTGCTCTCATCGATTCCCGGTAGCGCAATCACCACGGTCAAGTTCGAGTCGGCACTGCATGAATTTGCCACAATTGAGGGTGTCACCGAGGACGTCACCGAAATTATCCTCAACCTCAAAGACATCGTTGTCGTGTCGACCTCAGAAGACCCAGTGGTTGTCAGCGTGGACATCAAGGGACCCGCAGAAGTCACGGCCGGCGACATTCGCTTGCCGAGCGAAATCGAAATTCTCAATAAGTCTCAGCACATCGCGACCCTGTCGGCCAAGGGTCGACTTGTCGTTGATCTGACAATCGAGCGCGGCAAGGGATACCTCTCGTGCGATCGCGAAACACGCAAGGTCATCGGGGTAGTTCCAATTGATGCGCTCTTTTCTCCGGTGCGGCGATGCACATTTACCGTCGAGCCAACTCGTGTCGAGCAATCGACTAACTACGACAAGATCGTTCTAGACATTGAGACCGATGGCTCGATTACGCCACGCGAGTCGCTTGCCTCGGCAGGTGCAACTTTGCGCTCGTTGGTCGATCTGGTTGCCACTCTGAGCGACGAGCCGATGGCTCTTGAACTCGGCGAAGTAATCGGTTCGGGCGCCGGATCTCCTGATCTCGATCTGAGCATCGAAGATCTTGACTTGTCCGAGCGTCCTCGCAACTGCTTAAAGCGAGCCCAGGTAAACACCATTGGAGAGCTGCTCATTCGCAGCGAGGAAGACCTACTCAATATCACAAACTTTGGTCAAAAAAGTCTCGATGAAATCAAGATGAAACTCGACGAGCGCGGCTTGTCGTTGCGCGTCTGAGCCATGCCAGCAACACCACGTCGGTCACGTAGTTTTGGCGGTAGCGCTCATCACCAACGATTGATGATGGCGAACATGGCCGCATCGCTTTTCGCCGCCGAGGGAATTGTGACGACTGAGGCCAAGGCCAAGGCCCTACGCCCAATTGCCGAAAAGCTGATCACGAAGGCCAAGAAGGCACAAGACACCGGACCACTGCGCGTTCATCGAATTCGCCAGATTCAGGGTTACCTGAATGACAAGGAGATGACAAATAAGTTGGTCAATGTGGTCGCACCTCGGTACACCGAGCGCAACGGTGGCTACGTTCGAATTCTCAAGATCGGTCCACGCCATGGCGACAATGCACCTATGGCACGCATCGAACTGATCTAGTTTCAATTCATCGCATCCGACCGGCGATTTCAATCTGAGACGCCGGTGGTAAAGACCGATCGGGCCAAAGCAAGACCCGAATTCGTGTCTCGTCGCGCGCGTCTCGTCGTTTCATACAAGGGCGACGAGTTTCACGGGTTTGCCCTCAACCCGGGTGTTCAAACCGTGGCTTCCACCTTGGAGGGGGCGCTGGCCCAAATCATGCAGGTGCAGGTGAAGATCACGCCGGCGGGTAGGACGGATAGTGGAGTGCACGCCAGGGGACAGGTGGTGAGCGCGGACATACCGGAACGCACCAATCTTGAAGTTTTGATGCGGCAATTAAATTCGATGTGCGGGCCGTCGGTAGTGGTTCGGCAAGCCACATGGGCGGCAGAGGATTTTGACGCCAGGTACTCGGCCTTGTGGCGAGAGTACCGCTACAGCGTGCTGAATTCCCCGGTGGCCGATCCGTTTCAGGCTTCGACGGCATGGCACATCACCGCTCCGTTGAAATTGAGGGCGATGCAACTTGCATGCGATGCAATTATCGGCGAGCACGATTTCTCTGCCTTTTGCCGCAAGCCGAAGTCGAGCGAAGACGATAACTACGAGTATTCGATGCGCCGTAATGTTTACAGCGCCGAATGGCAGGCGATCGACGATGAGGTGCTCCGTTTTGATATTCGCGGCAACGCCTTTTGTCATCAAATGGTTCGGGCGCTGGTGGGGGTATTCGTTGAGATCGGTCTCGGCAAGCGACCACCGAGTGACATGCGCGGATTGATTGTCTCTGGTGATCGCGCGCAGGCCGCTCCCGTTGCGCCACCTCATGGCCTGTGCCTGTGGGAGGTCGGTTACCCGGGGGTGAGTGATGTGTGAATGGCCATGAGGCGCCCCTATCCTTTAAAAGCCCATTAGGCGGGCTTTTTTGATTCAGTGAAAGAAGAATTTGATGCGAACGTACTCACCAAAAGCAAGCGAAATTCAGCGCTCGTGGCACCTCATTGATGCCGAGGGCCTCGTGCTGGGTCGGATGTGTACGGAAGCCGCTCGAATTCTGCGCGGAAAGCACAAACCAACCTTCGCCCCCAACATTGACTCCGGTGACCATGTTGTAATTATCAATGCTTCGAAGATCGTGCTTTCTAGCCAGAAGGCCGACAAAGAACTTGTCTATGACTACAGCGGTTATCCGGGCGGATTGCGCAGCGAAACATATGGCCGGTTATTGCGCCGCAAGCCAGAGGACGCCATTCGCCGATCAATTCGTGGAATGCTGCCAAAGGGACCACTTGGTCGTCAGATGATTAAGAAACTCAAGGTCCACGCCGGCACAGAACACGGTCACGAAGCCCAGAATCCAGTCGTTCTCAATTTGCCAGACGCAAAAGCGCGCTGAGCACAGAATCATTCAAACCAGAGGAGTAATCGTGGGCACAAAACCACTCACCCAAACAACAGGTCGTCGTAAAGAAGCGGTTGCCCGCGCCCGACTTCGTCCGGGTTCAGGAAAAGTCACGGTTAACGGTCGCGAATTTGCCGAATACTTTCCAAGTGAAGTGCAACGCATGTTGGCCAGCGAGGCTCTACATCTTGTTGGAGTTGAAACCGCCTACGACGTCGATTGCGATATTCAAGGTGGCGGAATTGCCGGTCAGGCCGGCGCTCTAAGGATGGCAATCGCTCGTTCGATACTCGAACTCGATCCCGACAAGCGTTCAACTTTGCGCAAGGCCGGTTTGCTCACTCGCGATTCACGCAAGAAGGAAAGCAAAAAGTACGGCCTCAAGAAGGCCCGTAAGGCTCCGCAGTACACCAAGCGCTGATTTTCAGAACTTCCACGCGGCCCGTGTCGTGTAGATAAATAGTCAGGTCAACGATGCTTCAATTTGGAACCGATGGTGTTCGAGGTCGGGCATTTAGTGAACTAACCGAAGATTACGCCTCGGCACTCGGCGCCGCAGCAACCGAAGTCTTGTCGCTGCGAGATGTCGTGATCGGTCGCGACACGCGCGAATCCGGTGCACGACTTGAGAAGGCGTTTGCAGTTGGTTGCGCACGAGCCGGAGCAACAATTCACTTGTTGGGGGTTGCCCCGACACCGGCGATAGCAGCCACCGCTGAAAAATATCGTTGGGCGGGTGCCGCCATCACCGCCTCGCACAATGAGTACCGCGACAACGGGATCAAGATATTTGCCGTCGGCGGAATCAAATTGACGAGCGATCAGGAAGCCGCAATTGAATCGGCGCTTGTAACCCATTTGAACAACCCCGCTTCGGCAGAAATCGCCTTCATTGAATCAACCGAATTAATTCATGATTATGTTCAACGAATCGTCGACGTGGTTGCGGATCAGGCATTTACCGGGATCCATGTCGTTTTAGATTGCGCCAACGGTGCGATGTCCGATGTCGCAGGCGTTGTCTTTGGACGATGTGGTGCCACGGTCACCGTGATCAACTGTGAACCAGATGGTCAAAATATCAACGCCAATTGCGGCGCCACTTTCCCCGATGCGATAGGTGAGGCCGTTCGATTGCATCGCGGCGACATTGGTCTTGCCTTTGACGGTGATGGCGACCGCGTCATTGCGGTTGACCATGTTGGCAACATTGTGGATGGAGACCATCTGATTGCTTTGGCGGCGCGCGACCTGCGCGAATCAAATCAACTGACCCACAACACCGTCGTCGTAACGGAGATGACGAACATTGGTTTTCATCGGGCAATGGACGAGGCGGGAATTCGCGTTGTGACGACGCCGGTTGGAGACAGATCTGTGCTTGCCGAACTTGATGCCCATGGATATGTGCTGGGGGGAGAGCAAAGTGGACACATAATCTATCGATCCCACGCCACAACGGGCGATGGATTGCTAGCAGGTGTGCTACTTACCGACATGGTTCATCGTGCCGGTAAACCGCTGCAGACGCTTGCCGATGCTGCGATGAAGAGTTATCCGCAGGTGTTGGTAAATGTGAAAGTTACCAACAAGAGAGCCGATGTTGGTTCTGAATTTGCCGACGAGATTCGCGACGCCGAAGAGAAACTGGGAGACACCGGCCGGGTGTTACTGCGATCAAGTGGAACCGAGTCTGTCGTGCGCGTCATGGTCGAAGCCGATACCGCCGATCGAGCGCGAGTCATCGCCGATCAGTTGGCAGAAATAGTTGAGCAACGACTTAGCTAATGGCCAAGCCAGACATGCGTTCAATGTCAAATCGGTAGCCTAGACATCATGTGCGGGATCGTTTGTGTAGTCACTCGTCCGACTCAACGTTCGGTGC
>CAYGOJ010000074.1:0-6444 GCA_964351545.1 uncultured Acidimicrobium sp. | reverse complement strand
CCCGGGGAACTCTGGTTGGTATCCGCTCTTATAGCTGTAATAACCCGAGCACATGAAGAGGTAGGCACAGGTAATGGTGACTTCCCCTCCCGTCTCGCGGCGCTGCGAATGAACCTTCCAGCGATGGTCGACACTCGACCACTCGGCCCTGGTCACATGATGCCCGAATCGGATGTGACTTTCGAGTCGATTCTCGTTCACCGTTTCGTGGAGGTATTCAAGAATCGCCGGACCCTCGGCGATTGCCTTCGTAGCCGTCCACGGCTTGAACGAGTAACCGAGCGTGTGCATATCGCTATCCGAGCGCACTCCTGGGTAGCGAAAGAGATCCCACGTGCCGCCAATATTGTCGCGACCCTCCAAGATCACAAACGTGCGTCGAGGACACTTTGTCTGTAGGTGATATCCGGCGCCAATGCCCGAAATACCCGCGCCGACTACGACGACATCAAAATGCTCAACTGCCATTTGATTCCCTCAAGGTATTGAGCTCACCCATTCAAGCCCCGACTCACCCTAACTATCTCGGTTGCTGTTTAAAGAGGCGAGCGCCGCCCGTGCGAGTCTAATATCTACCCCACATGTCGGTACTCGTCTTTGCGTTGGTCGGAGCGCTCGCTCAGCTCATCGACGGAACCCTGGGCATGGCATTTGGGATCACTTCCAGCAGTTTGCTTGTGGCATTGAGTGCAACGCCATTGGCGGCAAGTGTTGCCGTGCACTTCGCGGAATTGGGCACCACATTTGCTTCGGGGGCGTCGCATTGGCGAGCGCGGAACGTCGACTGGCGAATTGTGGTGCGGCTAGGGATCCCCGGAGCATTCGGTGCGGCGTTGGGAGCCACGGTCCTCAGTCGATTTTCGCTCAACGACTCAAAGGTTTGGATGTCGTGGCTGCTCCTCGTACTTGGTCTCGTGTTAATGGCCCGATTTGGATTGGGCAAGCGGCTTATCCCAACTGTTGCCGGTCAGCCAACGTCGGGATTGCTCGTGCCACTCGGCGCATTTGCCGGATTCGTTGACGCATCCGGTGGCGGTGGCTGGGGACCAATTACAACCCCAACTCTGTTGTCGGTGACGACTGTCGAACCGCGGCGAGTCATTGGCACAGTAAGCGCATCGGAATTTCTAGTGGCCCTCGCCGCAAGCGCCGGCTTCGTCGGTGGATCGGCCACATCTGATCTCGACTGGAAGGTGGTTTCTGGATTGCTACTCGGTGGAGTGTTGATGGCACCGTTTGCTGCATTGCTCGCCGGACGGCTACCTCATGCTCCGTTTGGGACTTTGATCGGTGGTGTCGTGGTGATTACTAATGCGCGAACCATCATGACCACCAACGATGTTTCATCTGGACTGGTTTTGGCTGTTCTCGTTACCGTGGCTTGCGTGGTTCTCGTCCTTACCTATGTCGCTTGGCGTCGTGAGCATCGGCTCGGAGTGGAACACTCGTTCTTTGAGCAGTCGGTTGAGTAAATGAGCATTAGTTCCGCAGTCATCGACGACTTCAAACGCAACGGTGTCGTCATCTTGCGAGATTTGGTGAACACGGGATCGCTCGACAAACTAGCCGCAGGAGTAGAAGTGAACATGACCTCGCCGGGACCCTGGGCAAATGAGTACACGCCAGTCGGCTCAACCGGACGATTCTTCGACGACTATGTCAATTGGCAACGAATCCAGCAATTTGCGGATGTCGGCACGTCGGGCAAAGTCCCGGAGGCCGCGCTACAACTTATGGGCACGCGTGAAGCCCGACTTTTTCACGATCATGTGCTGGTAAAGGAAGCCGATACGAGTGAGGTCACCCCATGGCATCATGACGACCCTTATTACGGAATCGATGGTCTCGATAATGTGAGTATCTGGATTCCACTCGACCCTATTGTCGAGGAGATTGCGCTTTCGTTTATTTCCGGAAGCCATCTTTGGAATAAACGATTTATTCCGCGCCGATTTGCCGACCAATCGGAATATGTGAACTCGGCTCACGACTTTGACCATCTTCCAAGTGCCGAAGAGCTACGAGCCTTCCCCATCATCACATGCCCTGTTCGGCCAGGAGATGCGGTTGCATTTCATTTTCGCACGCTTCACTGCGCTCCGGGCACCGCCGGGCACAACGTACAACGTCGCAGGGCGGTCAGTTTTCGATTCGTTGGGGACGATGCGCGTTTTGCCACTCGGCCATGGCGCACCTCGCCACCCTTGGAAGGAAACGGATTGGAGCCCGGCGATGTCCTTGAAGATCCGCGTTTTCCGGTGGTTGCCAGAGCCTGATAGACATTGAAGACATGGAGTACCTATCAAAGAAATAGTTGATGTCGTTGTCCTCGGCATGGGTCCGGGTGGCGAAGAAGTCGCCGGGAAATTGGCCGAAGCCGGACTTCAAGTCGTTGGTATCGAGGCTGCATTAGTCGGCGGAGAATGCCCTTACTGGGGTTGCATCCCGTCGAAGATGATGATTCGAGCGTCAGATTTACTCGCCGAAGCACGACGGGTTCCAGGAATGTCAGGTCATTCAATTGTTCGGCCAAGTTGGACACCGGTCGCGGAACGGATTCGAGATGAAGCAACTGATGACTGGGACGACATAGTTGCCGTCCAGCGATTCGAAAGGAAGGGTGGCCGATTTATTCGTGGTCGTGGACATCTCGTTGCTCCGGACACAATTGCCGTTGGCGACCAACTTTTTCAAGCGACAAAGGCGGTCGTGATCGCAACTGGCACTTCCCCAGCAATCCCACCGATACCGGGACTCAAGAACACGCCATTTTGGACGAATCACCAGGCAATCGAGGCCACGCAACTTCCTCATTCGATCATTGTGCTCGGTGGCGGCGCGATCGGTGCGGAACTCGCTCAGGTGTACACGCGATTTGGTGTGATAGTCACCATCGTCGAGGCCGCAGTCAGACTTCTGCCGCTCGAGGAACCCGAGGCTGGCGAGGTACTGGAGAAAGTGTTTCCAAACGAAGGCATCACCGTTATTACCGGGACAAGTGCTGTTCGCGTCGACTTCGAAGATGCCCAGTTTCAAGTTCATCTTGCCGATGGACGGCTCGTGAGGACCGAGCGTCTACTCGTGGCGACGGGAAGACGCGTCGACCTTGCAGCAGTTGGGGCAGCTGTTTTGGGAGTCGATCCTTTGGCTCGTGCAATTTCGGTCGACGAGAATCTGCGAGTCGCCGAACGGGTCTGGGCGGTCGGCGACATCACCGGTAAGGGAGCGTTCACTCATGTTGCCATGTACCAAGCGGGAATCGTAATTGCCGACATCCTTGGCCGACCACATGCTTTGGCCGACTATCGGGCAGTTCCGCGCGTCACGTTCACCGACCCGGAAGTCGGTGCGGTTGGTATGACACAGCAGGTCGCAATTGACTCAGGTATCGACGTAGCGATCGGTCACACTCTGATCTCAACGACTGCGCGTGGTTGGATTCATAAATCTGGAAATGAAGGTTTCATCAAGCTAGTCGTGGATCGACAACGAGGGATTCTCGTGGGGGCTACCTCGATGGGACCAAACGGCGGTGAAGTGCTTGGACTGCTTACCTTGGCGGTACAGGCGGCAATTCCGATAGACCAACTTCGTTCAATGATTTATGCCTATCCAACTTTTCATCGCGGAGTAGAAGACGCTTTACGCAATATCGCCTAAATCGGAATGAGGGAACTATTTGCTAGTAGTTCGTGGGGTGCACCGGCTGACTAAACGGCCGCACCCCGAAGCGACGAGCAATTTCCAAATATCCGCCGCGATACAACAACCCCGACCGCTCGGCCCGACCATAAGCATCGGTGCGCCGAGCGAGTTCCGGTACGTCGTACCATGCCACACCAGGTTCGTCGTGGTGAGCGACGTGCAAATTGTTGTTCAGCATCAGCAAACTCATGACCGGACCGGCTTGCACCATTGCGGTTCGTAACTCCGTACCATCTATCCATTCGTGTTCGGCGAACGGTCGCAACATATTGAGAATTCGCCCGCCATAGACGACCCCAAGCGCATATGCCCAAAACGGCACACCAGCGGAGCTAACAAAATAGATCACCGCCACGACACCGACCAGATGCAACGTCACGGCCTTGCGGGCGTTGTTCTGTCCGAGAATCGCCTCTTTAACGTTGACCGCGATGAATGTCACGGTACTGATAATTGACCACACCAAAAGTCGAAAAATCAGCGTGCGATTTGCGGTATATATTGCCCGCCTCAGCGGTCCCGCTGAATGCCAGTCATCGGACGATACGTAGAAGCTCTCGGAATCGAGCTTTGGGATGGTTAAGGGAGACGCATGATGCGACAGGTGTTCGCGCTTGAAACTGAAATAAGGAATCCAAAGTGTCAACGGAACCGACGCGATCAAGTCATTTAGCCACACAAAACGACTTGGGTGACCGTGCACCACCTCGTGCTGCAAGCTGAGGTGCCAGGCGCCGAACCACGCCAACATTGCCACGCTGCACCATGCAGGAATCGATCCGTAACTTAAAACAACGGCCAGCCACCCGCCATACACCGCCACTGCGATCAACACAGTGCGCCACTCGCGGGGATTCCGCAGAATCAAAGCGCCACCGGCCATTGACCGGATACAAGATCGCCGTCCCGGACGACCGCCGCTACCTGTTGCACCCCCGGTCGATACGAAAGGTAGGTATGGCTCGGGGCATCTAGCACGACTAGGTCGGCACGCTTGCCAATACTCAATTGTCCGACGTCGAATCGGCGAAGGGCCGCCGCGCCACCGGCTGTCGCCGACCACAGCGCTTCGCCGGGAGTCATTCCCATGTTGATTACCGCGAGAGAAATGACTAACGGCATAGACGAAGTATACGACGACCCTGGGTTGCAATCGGTGGCAATCGCAACTGTTGCTCCGGCATCGATGAATCTGCGTGCATTCGGAAAACTAGATCGTGTGCAAAATTCGGCAGCCGGCAGCAAGGTCGCCACCGTGGACTTTTTGGCTGCGGCCAATGCCTCGATGTCGTCGTCGTTGACGTGCGAACAGTGATCGCACGAGGCGGCGCCCAGTTCTACCCCAAGGCGCACTCCTCCACCCTGTTCCAGTTGGTTGGCGTGAATGCGCACGCCAAGGCCGGCGGCCTTGCCCGTGTTCAGAATGTGTCGTGCCTGGTCAACATCAAATGCTCCCCTGTCGCAAAACACGTCGATCCACTTTGCGAACGGGGTACACGCGCTCAACATCTCCGAACACACTTGGGCAACATAGGCATCGGCATTGGCCCCGATCGGAACGACATGCGCTCCAAGAAAAGTCGTCTCGCTGGTCACCTTGCGCGCTGCCACCAATGATCGAACTTCATCCCGAACCGATAGCCCGTATCCGGACTTGATTTCCAATGTGGTTGTTCCAGATCTCAATGCTTCGTTCGCCAATCGCTGCACATTGCGCACCAGAACTTCGTCGGTAGCCACGCGGGTGGAGGCCACGGTGGTTTGAATTCCGCCGGCCGCATACGGGCGTCCAGCCATGCGTTCCTCAAATTCCAGTGATCGGTCACCGGCAAATACCAGATGAGTGTGGCTGTCAACAAAACCGGGAATTACGGCCATGCCGACAACATCTATCGGAGCGACATTGCAGTGATCAGATACGAATTTACTTTCTCCTATCCAGGTCACCAAGCCGTCGTCAACGACAATCGCTGCATCGTTGATAATTCCAAGTCGGTCACCGTCGATCAACTCATTATTTGTGACCAGTTGTCCGATACCTGAAATTGCCAGCATTACATTCCGTGAATGGCGACGAGGGCCTTCACTCTCTCGACAAACGCCTCGTGATGAAAACGTTCAAAGGAATCCCAAGTGGTAAGTGTTCGCGAATCTGTGACTCGGTCGAGAAACAAGATGCCATCTAAATGGTCGACTTCGTGTTGATATGTGGCTGCCGTGATGCCCCGAATCTCGGTTTCAATGTCGACTCCATGGCGATCCATGGCCCTGACGTGAATGCGTGTATTTCTCAATACTCCGCCGCGAATTCCGGGCACCGAGAGACAACCTTCCATGTTCAGGAATAGGTCGTCGTCGAGAGGCGTGAGCACCGGATTGACCAAGATCGTCAGCGGTACCCGCGGTTTATACGGATATCGGGGATTGTTGTCGACTTCCACGGCACAGATGCGCTGGTGGCGCAGCACTTGCGTGGCGGCGAGACCAGCGCCGTTTGCCGCCCGCATTGTTTCTACTAAGTCGTCAATGAATGCTTGAGTCTCCGACTGAGCGAGTTCGCTGCGGGACACCTCGGCGGCAACGATTCTCAGATCTGGGTTGCCAACCTGAGCAATTTGGAGAGTCGCCATAGCCTCTAAATTCTAACGACTTGCGTAATTGCATTTCGGAGCCCGCCCACCACATCTTCGATATTTGTGTGCGAGCCGTGGTCGACGATGCGTCGACCACCTATCCAAA
>CAYGOJ010000073.1:0-6728 GCA_964351545.1 uncultured Acidimicrobium sp. | reverse complement strand
GCCAGGTCCGTAATGAAATTCAAATTCGCAGTCGGTGGCAATGACGAGCACATTGGTTCCGTCGCCGGCTCGGTCAGCCACCAGAGCGACTCTCGTGTTCGGCATCGAGTCTTCCAGTAAGTGGTCGAAGTGAGTTGCCAGTGGTAAGTCCGAATGGGCGATTATTGCCCACGAAAAACCGTCGCCGCGTGCGGCGTTGAGACCTTCTAGAGCCGCGTTGTTCAGACCTGAACCTTGTTGGTTGATTGCAACCGCACCATGCTGACGGGCGAACTGAACGACCTCGTCGTCGTCACAGACAATAAATATTGCAAACGGACTGGCCGCGGCGATTACCCGCGAGGCGGTGTACATCGCCAATTTATGACGGTCAGCGGCGTTCAGGACGCTTGCTAATCGCTCTTTGGCATTGTCGAAGGACTTGATCGGGATGATCACAGCCGTCGCGAAATGGGCTGCCACCACCGTGCCAGCCTACGCTGGCCATTCGTGGGGACTCGCCTGTGCGTTGTCGGTGGCGGATCGTGGGGCACAACCATTGCTGCTCTTGCAACCGAAAATTCCGACACCGTGTTGTGGGTCCGCCGAGAGGAATTGGCTCAAGAAGTAAACGAATATCACCTCAACTCGACATATCTATCCGACCATCAGTTGCCTCAATCTTTGCGAGCCACCGCTGACCTAGAAAATGCGGTGTCGGGTGCCGATGTCATCGCCATGGCCGTGCCGGCTCGTGGGATGCGCGAGGTGGCTACCCAGGTTGCCCGTTTCGCCCGCCAAGGTGCCCCGATGATAAGTCTGGCAAAAGGACTTGAGCGGGGGACGCTGCTGCGAATGAGCGAAGTCATCGCCCAAGTTGCGCCGGGGCATCCGGTTGCCGTGTTGAGTGGTCCCAACTTGGCCCATGAAATTCTCGCCGGACAACCTGCGGCAAGTGTGGTGGCCTGCGAGGAGCCGGAAATTGCCCTCATGCTGCAAACTCTTTTTTCTCGACCAACATTTCGCCTATACACAAACTCCGACGTGATCGGATGCGAAATCGGCGGAGTCGTAAAAAATGTGGTGGCAATCGCGGCGGGCATAATTCAAGGTTTTGGATTTGGAAATAACACTCGGGCCACACTCGTTACTCGCGGACTTGCCGAGATGTCGCGATTGGGTGTCGCACTTGGTGCGAATGCCCTCACGTTTGCCGGGCTCGCCGGCATGGGCGACGTGATGGCCACTTGTTCTTCGTCGCATAGTCGGAACACGAGTGTCGGAATAAGACTTGGACACGGAGAGTCGATATCCGAGATCATGTCGTCGATGAAGATGATCGCCGAAGGAGTAAATAGTGCGTCATCGGTACTCGAACTTGCTCGACGACACGAGGTAGAGATGCCAATCACGCAACAGGTGTCGGCAATCTGCGAGGGAGAGGTGAGTGCCGCGGACGCGTTGCTGGCATTAATGGGGCGAACATATAAACCCGAGTAGGCGACTAGTCGACGTCGCGAATGCTGGGCAATACTTGAGCGGTGGCGTCCCTTTCGATTACGTCGCGCGTGCGTCCGACACGGCATGTGGTCGGAGTACGGGGTGGTTCATGGCACGCGATCGTCAACGAACGTGGAGCCGTTCGCCCCAACGATGGCAGCCAGCAACTGGACTGGTTTGTCGCCGCAGACGATCGCTGGCACGACCCGTCTACCGAGGGCACCGTACGCCAGGAGCGTCGCGGTGGAATTCCGATTGTCGATACACGGCTAAGGGTGCCGGGTGGCGACATTGTGCAGCGGGTATATGGCGTGGTCGAACACGGCGGTCTGATTGTCGTCGAGTTCGAGAATCAGTCTTCGCTGCCGGTCGTCGTCGCATTGACCCGCGGGGATGTGCTGGCCCAGCGTCCAGCAAGTTCGGCTGTGATTACAGGCATCTCGTTGCCCCAAGGCAGTGTGTCCTATCCGTTGGGCCATCGAGCAACTCTCAAAGTCGCACTTTCCAAACGCGGTTCGTCTCTGCAACAACTACCGACAGACCTCGTCGAAGTCGAACAGCTTCGCCGCGGTTGGTCGACCGCACTCGATCGAGCCAGCCGATTTGTGTTGCCGGATCGAGAGTACAGCGATGCGGTAGTCCGCACGCGCGCCGACCTGCTTATCTGCACAAGCGAGCAACTATCGATTAGTGCAAACGATCCGGTCGCCTTCGTGTTAACACTTGTCGAATTGCAGCGCCTGGGGGAGAAAGTCGATCGGCATGTATCCGCGTTAGTGGATGCAGTCGAATCAATATTCGCCGCGTCATTGCGCGCATCCCACATTGGGTGGGATGTCGAGCGAGCTTTGTTTGGTGCTCAGCGACTATTCCACTCGCTAGACGAAACTCGGGCGATTGTCGACGTGCAGGACTCGCAGTCACGACTTGGACCAATCGGTGACAATCCCGAGGACTTTCCGACAGAAATGCAGACTGGGATTCGCGGAATTGCATGGCTAGAGGATCAACTTGTCTCGCCACAGCGGGATGGAACCGCGACGATCTTGGGTCGCTCGATTCCACAGCGGTGGCTGGGTATCGACTTAGAGGCCCACTCGCTCATCGCCGACGCCGAACGAAAAGTGAGCTGCGCCGTGCGCTGGCATGGCGAGCACCCCGCCTTGCTATGGGAAGTTGTTGGTCCGCCGGGTTTGCATCTCAGCGCCGGGAGATTCGACCCGACATGGTCCAGCAACGCAAGCACCGGGGAGACTCTGTTGCGCGGATTCGCCGTTTAGGATTCGCACAATGGTCGCCCCCGTATCAAGTTCACCGTCGTCAATTCGACTCACCGAGTGGACATCATGTGGGGGCTGTGCGGCCAAGTGGGGCGCGTCTCTGCTGACCGATCTGTTGAGTGGATTTCCAAGCGTCCTCGATCCGGCTCTGCTAGTTGGGCTTGCGCCATTTGACGATGCCGCCGTGTACCAGATTTCACCGGATGTCGCGTTGGTGAGTACCACCGATTTTTTTCCGCCACTTGTCGATGACCCCGCCGACTTCGGCGCAATCGCTGCGGCAAATGCGTGTAGCGATGTGTACGCCATGGGTGGGCGAGTGGTGATGGCGGTAAATGTGGCCGGATTCCCCGAACACTTTCCCAAATTTGCGATCGCCGAAATTTTTGCGGCGGCGGCCGAGGTAGTAGCCATGGCCGGTGGAAGCATCGCCGGCGGTCACACGATTCGTAATCCCGAACCGATATTTGGATTGGCCGTGCAGGGTGTCGTTCATCCGCAGCGTATTTTTCGCAAAGGCGGTGCTCGGGCTGGCGATGTCGCGATGCTCTCAAAACCGTTGGGCACAGGGCTGGCCCTCGCCGGAGGATCTCCCACCGATATTGCAGAGTCGATTGCCGGCATGCGCATGCTCAACCGGTTGGCATCTGAGCAATTGCAAGTGCTTGGCACCGCCGTTCACGGTGTCACCGATGTCACCGGATACGGTCTTGCCGGGCACGGCTGGGAAATGGCAGAACGCAGTGGCGTGCAATTGAACATAGAAGGCGAAGCACTTCCGGCGTACAGGGGTGCCCGCGAGGCGGCCGAGCGGGGAGTGCGAACCAGCGGCGACCCTCGCAATCGCCAATATGTCGAGGGCCACTTTCTTGATTCGCGTCCATCGCCCAATCACGACGACGCCATAACGGCGCTGTGCATGGATCCGCAGACATCCGGTGGACTCATGGCCGCGGTATCGCCAGAAGTCGTCGACGAGTTCCTTAGTTTTAGTGGCGTGACATGGACACGCATCGGCGAATTTCTCGCCGGCGATCCGTGCGTCGTCCTGCACTAATTTGACAACGGGATTTGACGAATGTCACGACGAACACCTGCGCCAACCACCACCCTCGAGCAAGAGTTACGTGCGGCTGGTTACGGATGCATCGTCGGCTTTGACGAGGTGGGCAAAGGCGCGTGGGCAGGACCGTTGATGATCGGTGCCGCCGTGTTGCGTGACGAAGTTTTAGACATGGATCAACCGGCCGCATTCATGGGCGGTGCGCGAGATTCGAAGCAAATCGCAGAGGGTCAACGTGATGCGGTATTCGAAGTAGTTGCGCGCACCACCGCGGCATGGTCTGTCGGTTTCGCATCGGCACAGGAGTGTGACGAGTTGGGGATGAACGCCGCGCAACAACTTGCGGCTCGCCGGGCACTTGACCAACTTGGCGTCCAACCGGATGCGGCGATTGTCGATGGCACATGGGATTTCATCGCCCCGCATATTTCTCGGGTGATCGCCAAAGTCAAGGCCGACACCACATGTTTGTCGGTTGCCGCGGCATCGGTGGTAGCGAAGGTCACGAGGGATCGCCTGATGCGCGAGTGGGCAGAGAACTTTCCTCACTGGCATTTCGATACAAATAAGGGGTACCCGTGCCCCAAGCACCGAATGGCGTTGCAGGGTTACGGCCCGTCGGCCGTTCACCGAACGAGTTGGGCATTCATGCCCAACTATGTGCCGTGGATGCGAGCCGACGCAACGACCCCTTTGGCGCGAGTGCGCCAGACGCCGGCAATATCTTGATGCCAGCGAGCTTGTGGAAAAACCACGACTTTCGAATCGTCCTTGGCGGCGGGCTGATCAACAACATCGGCGACTGGCTGCTAGTAGTTGCGTTACCCGCGTTCGTGTATGCGGAGACAGAGTCTGGTCGCTCGACAGCAATCATTATCATTATCGAACTTTTGGTCGGCATTGTGTTCGGGCCGTACGGCGGGGCGCTGGTAGATCGTTGGGACCTTCGTCGGACGGTCGTTGTCACCAATGTGTTGCAGGCCGTGACTTTGCTTCCGTTACTCATTGTCACGCCGAATCGGCTGTGGCCGGCCTTTCTCGTCGCGGGGCTGCAGGGTTTTCTTCAGCAGGTCAACAATCCATCATCGTTCGCTCTGGTGCCGCGAATTGTTCCCGCCGAACAATTGTTACAAGCCAACGCCGCCAACGCTGCGAGTTCGTCAATTGCGCGTTTGATCGGCGCACCACTCGGGGGAATAGTGGTGGCGCTTGGCGGACTCAGCGCAGTGGTTGCTGTCGACGCTGCGACATTCGCCGTCGTTGCTCTGGCGACTTGGTTTGTACGGGCGCCGACGCACAGCCTTTCCCAAAATGATGATCCGACCAAGCCACGCTCAAGTGTGCTCGGAGGTTGGAGTGAGATTCGACTGCGCCGAGCACTGGTCGGATACCTCGAAGTCGAATTTATTGGATGCCTGGCCCTCGCAATGTTCCCTGTGCTATTCATCGCCTTCGTGATTGACGTCCTCGATGGCAATGAGGCATCGGTTGGAATTATTCGTGGGGCTGCGGCCGCCGGCGGTCTGGTGGCTCCGTTTATCGTTGGTCGCTATGCCCGCAAGGTTGACCCAACGCGGTTGATGGTATTGGGATATACCGGTCTCGGCGCGGTGGCGTTTCTATTTGTCAACATCTCGACCGTGTCAACAGCGATTTGGCTCTTTCTTCTTATTTTTGCCTTGAGCGGTCTGCCGAACATGACGAGACAAATCGGTACGGCAGGTGCTGTCCAACGACTTTGCCCACCAGAACTGCTTGGCCGATTTCAGGGGCTGGTCTCGGCTGTCGGTTCCGTTGGTGCATTGATAGGGGTGGTACTTGTCGGCGCGCTCCTTGACGGCGTAGGGGTAAAAGTTCTGCTCAATGTCCAAGCCACGTTGTATGTATTGAGCGGTTTCGCGGCGTACTTGCTTGTTTTTCGCCGCCAGCCAATCAGAATCGATAGTTGATTCCAAATTAGATGCGCGAGTGTACCAATACAGATGATTTAGTAAAGTCCACGTCTAATTTCTGTCCTTCCTTTTCTGTGATTCGTAATATCGAGCAAGATGTTCGAGATCCTTTGCCCGGCCTGATGCCGACTTCAGATGAATCCATTGCTCGATCGAAATCATCCGAAATGAAATCGTTCCAAATTTGCCTTCCACGCTTTGGCTAACTAAGTCATCAAATCCACGAGCTGCTCCATCGGGAGAAAATACGACATCAAGCAATCCGTGTTGGGTTACAAGATGCAAGGTGTCGTATTGCGCCCAGTTTTCAACGGGGTGTCGAGGAAACCATGTACCGGTTTCGTCAACTGTGAGCAATCCGGCCTCTAACTCCTCAAAAACCTCGGCAAGGCGATCTAGGTTTTCTTTGTCTCGCGAAGGGGTGATATCCACATCGATAGTTGCGGGTACCGGCAGATCATGGATCTGTGCGGCGATTCCACCAATCAATACAAATTGAACTCCGCGTGCATTTAGTACGCCGAGTAATCCTGCTACATCAAGTTCGGGCCGATCATCCAAGACGTTTCATTCGGGCAATCTCTCTTTTGCTGTGTTTCGCCAACTCGCGTGGGTTAATTAGTTTCTCCGAAGCAATGCGCGCTGCATCATGTGTGTCTGGTTCTGCCAGGCGCATGCGTAATTCGAACCCTGAAGTTTTCAATAATCGAGTCAAGGTCTCCACGGACGGTGATCGCCTTCCAGATTCGTACGCAGACACGGCCGCCTGGCTGGTATGCGCACGGTTTGCCAATGTGACTTGGCTTAGGCCGGCCCTTTGTCGAGCCATGCGAATGAGGTGGCGAGAGGAGGTTTCAGTTGGCATGCTCTAATTATATCGGTACAGGTGTAGTAATGAATTCATTGAGTCCATGTCCATTTCCAAATCCTGACCAAATCGATAGGGTATTGATG
>CAYGOJ010000072.1:0-6899 GCA_964351545.1 uncultured Acidimicrobium sp. | reverse complement strand
ACCGTCATGATCTGACCAGGGTCGTCAACCGCGGCGATGACATTGCCGGTCGGCCCGCCGTAATAGAAGTCGAGTATTTGCTGCCATGACCAACCGGCCGCTGTGGCCCAGCCGTATGAGCCGTACTGACTCATTCCGCGTCCGTGACCGTAACCTCGCCCATTGATCAGGATGGCTGCCGGTATCTGGCCCTCTTCGGCGCGGGCAACGGAGGTGCCGCCACACACGGCGATAGCCATTAGGGCAGTTGCGACAATGGCAGCAACACTGAATTTCTGGGGGGGTACGCGCATCCTGAAGGTGATCTCCTGAGGGGCTTGAAAACCATTCTACCTGACTACTTCAGTGAGGTGAAGTCACGCAGATTCGGTTGTAGCAGACGGAAGCGTGTCGCGTTGTTGGACTACGACGCCGGTCAACACGAGTGCAATTCCACCGAGATCGACAAGCGACGGGCGCTGATGCAGGAAGAGAAATCCAAACACCACCGCGGTCACCGGGAGCAGGGCAAGCAGTACCGAAAATCGCCGCACCGGAATTCGGCGTAAAATGCTTTGTTCGATTCCGTAACCAATTGCGTTGGAGAAAATGCCGACAACTAGACAAGCACCAAGCAGCCACGGTGTCGTCAAGATCTTCATGCTGCTGATGACCCCGAACGGGGCGATCATGAGTGCGCCAAAAAGTAACCCAACGCCCAATCCGGAAACGCCTCGATCCAGGCGGGCTACCTTGGCACCGAGCACGATGTACGCGGCCCACATGGCCGAAGCCAGAAAAATGTATAACAGACCGAGTGGCTGACTGCTGAGTTCGAATCCGGAAAGTACCACCACGCCGAAGGTGGCGAATAGCAGCGCAACCGAATTTCGTCTGGTACGGGTCTGTAACGCGGCAACGCAAATCGGTCCGATGAACTCAATTGCCACACCTTTACCCAGGTCGAGTCTGTCGATTGCCAAATAAAACGTGAGATTCATGAACGCGACCGCTGTGCCAAAAATTGCGGCCGCAATTAATTCATCACGACCCCAGCGATCTCCACGAATAAGTCGCGGTGCCGAAAAACACATCAGCACGGCCGCTGCGCCGATGACGCGAAACCAGGAAATGCTCGCCGGCGAGGCGTCATCGAAGAGCTGCACGGCGATAACCGCGCCGATGTACTGGGCCGTTGCAGAGAAGATGAACAAGACCTCCGGCGGGATTTTCGCTAGAGGCGATGGGGTCTTCATTCCCGCGTGAGGTGCGGGCAAATCACTCAATCGAATAGTTCGGGATCGGTTTTGCAGATTTCCTGAAACAGCGGTTGAAATTGCAGCCAGCCGGCTTCTGGGAAGCCCGTCAATTGCTGGGTGTACTGCGCCATTTCGTGAGGTACCAAGATCGGCTTTCCAACAGCCTCGGCCAACAGTTGGGCCTGACAGTTACGTTCCATGGTGATGAACCAAAATGCGGCGGCTTCGACGGTTTTCCCGACGGTGAACAGGCCATGGTTTTGGTGAATTGCGGCCTTGCCGGTGGGGAAGTGTGATACAATTTCTTCCCCGGCGGCAACTTCAAGCACCACGGCGCCGCCCTGTTCCTTGATCAGCACATGGTCTTCGTAAAATGCGCACGAGTCCTGCGTAATTGGATCAAGTTTTCGTCCCAGCGTTGACCACGCCTTGCCGTACACCGAATGAGCATGGGCGGCGGCAATGACATCGGGTCGCGCCTTGTGGATCGCCGCGTGAAGCACAAAGGCGGCACGGTTCACGGGCTGATTCCCGTACACAACATCGCCGTGATGATTGACGCAGATGAGATCGCTCACTTTCATCAAGCGGAAACTCTTGCCAAACGGATTAACCCAAAAGTGATCTGGGAACTCTGGGTCGCGGGCGGTGATGTGTCCGGCAACGCCCTCGCCAAAACCGAGCCGACCAAAGATACGCAACGCCGCCGCCAGTTGTTGCTTGCGGTGCAGTCGTTCGTCCTCAACATTGGTAAATGTGGGAGGGCCAAGCTTGGCGACTTCCTTTGCCGTCAGTTCTATGCCGTCGATGGTCGGAACTGTGGTCTGAACTTGCTCGGTGATTGCCATGGTCCAATGTTAGGACAAGGCGACCAAGGTCGCATTGACGATCTGTTCGGGCAGCAAATCGAATACCTCGTATAGCTCTGCGATCGATCCGGATTGACCGAATTCATCAACTCCGACGGGCACTACTCTGGCGCCGTACACCGAACCGAGCCAGGCCAGGGTGTGGCTGGCGGCATCGTGCAAGGTGACGATCGGCAGGCGACGCTCGTGCGCGGCAATGAGTGCAGAGAGATGAATTTCTTCCGCGGGTGTTGAGCCGGTGCGGGCTGCCTGGCGCAGACCATTGCGCCACTGGCGATACAACCGATCGGGGGAAGTGAGATCCAACACAAGCGCGCTCACACCTTCAGCGGCAAGGAGGTTGGCTGCGGCAATGGCCTCGGGCACGACAGGACCGGTGGCAGCGATGATGACTTCGGCTGTGGTCGTCGGCTCAACTAGTCGATAACCGCCGTTCAACACATCGGCGCGCAGCGCGTCACTTCCGCGCTGGGCGATGAGTTGTTGAAATGGTGCCTGGTTGATCGATCGCGTCGAGAGTCTTAGGTACATGCTGTCACCGTCGGCCGAACCGAGTCGCTTCAACCCGTCGCACATCAGCCAATCGAGGGCGCGTGCGTAACACGGTTCGGCATAAGTGATGTTTGGCAGCTCCATCCCGATCGAAGCGGTAATCGTGCTTTGGTGCGCCCCGCCCTCGGGAGCAAGGGTGATACCGGCCGGTGTTCCGACAACGATGAAACGGGCGCCGTTATATAACGCATAGATGAGCGCGTCCAATCCGCGGCAAACAAATGGGTCGTACAGCGTTCCGATTGGTAGGAGATGCTCGCCATGCAATTCGTGCCCGAGTCCAAATGCGTGGAGCGTAAGAAATAAATTCATCTCGCTGATGCCAAGTTCGATATGGCGCCCATGTGGTCCTTCCTGCCATCGCAGCAATCGATCCTCGCCGAGATAATCGGGCTGGGTCTCCGAGTGGAATACCCCGAACTTGTTGATCCATCCACCGAGATTCGTACTTACGCTCACATCCGGCGAGGCCGTAACTATTCGATCCCCGACGCCGTCGATGGCGCCAAGTCCGGTAAGCAGTCGACCAAACACCTCCTGGGTCGACATTGGCTTGGCCCCAACGGCGAGTCCAATTTCGACAGGGATGGGAAGTGCAGGTCGTGGAAGTGTCGGCTGGTTGTTGATGTCGTTACCAACTTCTCGGCAGATCCGATCCTCCTCGCTTCCAGAAACAAACCGATCAAACTCGCTGTCAACGGTTAGTCCAAGTCGAGAGCGAAATGTGTCGATCTGGTTGGCGGTCAACAATGCCGCGTGGTTAAGTGGATCGCCGGCGATCGGCAGACCCCAACCTTTTACGGTGTAGGCAAATACCACGCTCGGTCGGTCGGTCTCCATATCGCACTGGCGATAGCAGTCGAGCAACAGTGATATGTCATGGCCACCCAGGTTTTGCACCAATGGCGCAATGTCGCTGTCTGGAATATCGGCAATAAATTTCTGGACGGAAATGGGCGCACCTTCCAAAAACTTGGCCCGCAAATCTGATCCCTGCAACGCAAATAAACTTTGGTAGCGCTCGTTAGACATATCGTCGATATATCTACGCAGAGATTCACCGCCCGGTTGGGCAAAGGCCGCTTCCAACTTGCGACCGTATTTAGCCTCTACAACATGCCATCCGGCGTCGGCAAAAAATTCGGCTAGTTTCTTGATTTTCATCCCAGGAATTACTCGATCCAGGCTTTGACGATTTGCATCCACGATCCACATCACGTTGCCAAGTCCTTGCAGCGACGGATCGGTAATCGCTTCCCAAACGTTGCCTTCATCCAGTTCCGCATCCCCGACGAGCGCGATAAATCGCGCCGGCTTTTTGGGTTCGAAATGGGCGTCAATGTAGCGACGAGCCATGGACGCAAAGAGCGGAGCGACGGCGCCCAGACCAACCGAACCTGTGGAGAAATCGGCGACGTCGGGGTCTTTGGTCCGACTTGGATACGCCTGTAGACCACCAAGGCTTCGTAACTTTGTCAGATACGAGCGATCGAGTTCGCCAGTCAGGTATTTGATGGCGTGAAAGATCGGCGAGGCATGTGGCTTAACGGAAACTTTGTCATCTCCATTGAGATGCCCGAACCACAACGATGTCATGATGCTGACGACCGAAGCGCTGCTGGCCATGTGTCCGCCAACCTTGAGTGCGAATTGAGCGTCGCGGCCATCCGTAGTAGGTGAGACTGGTCGCTCGCGATTGGCGTAGTCGACCATTCGCACCGCCAACCACAGGACCCGTTGTTCGATTCGTTGCAGGGCGTCGATGTCGACGGCGTCAATCGAAGCTTGTGACGGTGCCTTCATCGCTTCAAACTCTAGATTACGGGCCAAATCTCGTAGCCTTATCGAGATGGCGGATTCTTCGCGGTACACCGACTCAGGGGTAGAAATCCATCCGCTATACGACGCCGAGTCACTCGATGGCTGGAAACCAGAATCAAAACTGGGAGTGCCGGGCGGGCCACCATACACGCGAGGGATCTATCCGTCGATGCATCGCGATCGATTGTGGACAATGCGTCAGTACGCCGGTTTTGGTTCGGCTGCGGAGACAAATCAGCGGTTTAAGTTCTTGCTCGACGTCGGTCAAACCGGACTGAGTTGCGCCTTCGATCTACCAACGCAAATGGGTTACGACAGCGACCATCCGCGCGCCGCCGGCGAAGTAGGCAAGGTCGGCGTGGCAATTGACTCGATCGACGACATGCGCACGTTGCTCGCAGGTTTGCCTCTCGACGAAGTGACTACCTCAATGACCATTAATTCGACCGCACCCATTTTATTGCTCCTCTATGAACTGGTCGCAGAGGAACAGGGAATCGCCTCGACCGCGATCAGCGGCACAATCCAAAATGACTTACTCAAGGAATACATTTCGCGCGGCACATATATCTATCCGCCCCGACCATCGATGCGCATCATCACGGATGTGTTTGCCTATTGCGCCAAGAATGTGCCCAAGTGGAACACGATCTCAATTTCTGGTTACCACATTCGTGAGGCGGGTAGCACGGCGGTTCAAGAGCTCGCCTTCACGCTGTCCAATGCAATTTCCTATGTGCAGGCCGCTATCGATGCGGGTCTCGATGTCGACGAGTTCGCCCCGCGACTGAGCTTCTTCTGGAATGGTCACAACAACTTCTTTGAAGAGGTCGCAAAGTTTCGGGCCAGTCGACGAATGTGGTATCACATCATGACGGAGCGATTTGGGGCAAAGAACGAGGCCAGCAAGTTAATGCGTTTCCATACCCAGACCGGCGGCTCCACGCTTACCGCCCAGCAACCCCACAACAACATCGTTCGAGTCACTGTCCAAAGTATGGCGGCCGTGCTCGGCGGAACGCAGAGTTTGCACACCAACAGCTTTGATGAGGCACTTAGTTTGCCGACCGAAGACGCGGCGCGCATTGCATTGCGAACACAGCAGATCATCGGATACGAGAGTGGAATTACCGATACCCCTGATCCGTTGGCCGGCTCATATTTCGTCGAGTCCCTCACCGACGAAGTTGAACGACTGGCATGGCAGTACATCAACAGGATTGACGACATGGGTGGCGCCATAAGCGCGATTGAGGCTGGATTTCAAATGAGTGAAATCGAGGATGCGGCATATCGCTATACAAAGTCGATCGATGATGCCACCCGAGTTCTCGTCGGTGTAAACAAGTTCTTCGCGGACTCCGAATCCGAACCAAACGTGACCCCTAATAGTCCCGATCTGGAGAAACAACAAGTTGCAAGACTTACGGCGTTTAAGGCAAAGCGCAATCACGAAAATGTTGTCTCCAGGCTTAGCGACCTAACGACCGCCGCCAAGGGCACTGCAAATTTGCTCTATCCAATGAAGGAGTCTCTCCGTGCCGGCGCAACGTTGGGAGAAGTCAGCGACGCCCTGCGTGAAGTGTTCGGGCAATATCGACCTCGGTAAAAGCGATGACCAGCGAAGACCATTGGCTACGCAAATACGTCGATCGTGAATGTTGCGATGTCGTCACTCGCGGTCGGCGCAGTGGTCGCGAGCATGTTGTTGAACTGTGGTTTGGCGTAATCGGTGAAACTCTATTTCTAATTTCCGGCAACGGTCCGAGCGCGGACTGGTTTGCCAATATGGTCGCCCATCCGGAAGTAGAGGTGAGATTTGACGAAGATCACCGAGTGGGAATTGCGCGAGTTGTTGCAGACTCTGACGAGCGCAGGCAAATTGGAGATCTGATGGGAGCAAAATTCGATTGGGATGGCGATGATGACATCAATCTGTCTCGTCACGCATGGTGCTACGACGTTCCGGCAATGGCGATTGACCGCTGGGTCACGCGACCGGCGCAATAATGTCGATGTACCGCTGGACAATCTTGGCGTCTGACGAAAAGAAAGTATTTCTAATATTTCGAATACCAATGAGAAAAGTCGACCGCGGTGGTCCATTCGGACAAAAGATCGACTAAGTACAGTCGTAAAACAGCGAACGAAGTCGCTTCAAAAGTTGCTCGAGGACGACGCAAATGAGTCTACGGTTCAATACGTAAAGAGATTCGAAGAAAGACGCGAGTGAATCTAGACGTCAAGGAAATCCAGCGCGTAATAAAGAATGGAACTTTTGAAGAATGATAGAAGGTGTACGGGTTAACCCTTGGTCTCAACCGGTCATTGCAACAACCTCGGCAAATCTCTCTAAGGGTGTCACCCAGTCAAGGGTTTGTCGAGGACGGTTGTTGAGTTCTTCGGCAATGGCATTGAG
>CAYGOJ010000071.1:0-6906 GCA_964351545.1 uncultured Acidimicrobium sp. | reverse complement strand
CCGACGACCAATGCGCAGTCGCCGAGTTTTGCCCAAGTGGCCGCTGCAGTTTTGGCGATGGTGATGTACAGCGGTTCGCCGTCGTGTTCGCGCAACTGAAATTCGCCGCTGCCCGGGTTTGATGTGCGGCACAACACGATCACGCCCTTGCCGTCGTGAGCAAAGAACGGTTGGAGCGAGTCGGTGCCGAGATATGCATTGACGGTTACGGCGTCGGCCCCGTATCGATCAAATGCTTCGCGGGCGTAGTGAATGGCGGTGTCGCCCATGTCGCCGCGTTTGGCATCCAATATGAGAACGATGTTGGGGTACGTGGTGCGGATGTAGCTGCAAATTCGCTCCAGTTGGGCTTCGGCACCGGCGGATGCGAAATAGGCGATCTGTGGCTTGTAGGCGCAGACTAAATCGTGAGTGGCATCGACAATGCTGATGCAGAACTTCTCGATGTTGTTTGGCTCATTGCGCAAAGACTGTGGAAACTTTCTGACATCGGGGTCGAGCCCAACGCAGAGCATCGAATTACTCGATGCCCAGGCCGTGTGCAGTTTGCGAATGAACCCCACGGGAGAGGCGGCTTAATCTTCGATGGTGATTGCACCCGTCGGGCACATCTCGGCGGCATCGTTCACCTTGGCCCGCAACTCTTCGCCGGGGTGTTCCTGCAAAATGTAGAGGAAGCCATCACTGCGAATCTCAAACACCTCGGGAGCGATCTGGACACAGGATCCCGTTGATGCACATACATCAAAATTCACGGAAACATTCATGGTTCAGACTGTAGTCCCAGAAGTTATCCCGTAAATAACTTCAAATACTCGTGCAGTACAAAAATTCGATTACGTGATCGCCCGGTTACTTCCTTAAGGATGCCGAGACGTGTTAATTCGTCCACAATGGAATTCGCTGCGGGGTATCCAACGTTTAGATATTTGGAGGCATATGAAACTTGAAATGCTGGCACAGAAAATGAATGCAAAAGGAGTCGGTTGGCCAACTTGGCTTTGCCACCAAGTTCCAGAAATTGCTTCTCATAATTGGCACGTAGTTTCAGAATCTTCTGAAACGTGTCGGTCCCTTTCCTAGCCGTGGCAATGACGGCCGAGAGAAAAAAGATGATCCATTGATCTAGATCATTTCGCTCACGGACAAAAGAAAGCGCGTCGTAATAGGCTCCCTTATTTCGTTCAAAGAAGGCTGAAAGGTATAGCGTCGGTTTTCGAAGAATCTCGAGCTCGATTAGATGAAGCCCGATAAGCATCCGTCCGATTCTTCCGTTCCCATCATTGAAGGGATGGATTGTCTCAAATTGATAATGCGAAATTGCCATCTTGATCAAATGAGGCATATTTAATCCTTTGTTATGCCAAAAGTATTCAAGGTCCTTTAAGGCCTCGCTCAGATCATCGGGATGAGGCGGGATGAAGGAGGCCGTTTGAATGCTTGTTCCACCAAGCCAATTTTGTGCTGTGCGGATTTCTCCAGGCTGTTTATCCTCACCACGAACACCAGACAATAAAATTTTGTGAGCCTCCTTCAAGAGTCTCATTGAGATTGGCAATTCAGTGAGTCGAGCGATACTTGCGTTCGTCGCTTCGATGTAATTTTGCACCTCGGTCCAATCGGTTCGTCTTTCCGGGGCGATCTCTTCTTCCGGCAAGACTGCTTCATCCATATCAGTTCGAGTGCCCTCGATTCGACTCGAATTCACCGCTTCATTGCGGACGTGCATTTGAATGAAAAAATCCACATCGGGCACGAGAGTGGAATAGGCATTCAATTCACCGACGAGTCTCATTGCCTCTTCAAGTAGGACAGGGATTCTCTTGTCCTGCCATTCATGTGGTTGATTGACTGGGTTCGGCAGAAAGCTTTGGTATTCATAGTCCTTGCCCGAGAAATGCTTCTGGTACATGCCTGTCGGGGACCGGTCATTTTGCTGTTTCTTGATTGCCATAATTCCACCGAAGTCGTAATATAAATTTTTATATTACTCGAAATCGACTAAAAAGATAATAAGAATATTTATATTATGATTTTATCCAAAAAATCGATATAACGAACTCCGTAATACCCATCGAAGGTACACTTTTCCTCCAAATCCGTTGCAACAATACATATCAGTGTGTAGTATTGCAGACATGTCCGAAACTGTCCGTATGCCCGTTTCCGTCGCTTCTCGCAAGGGCGTGTCGGCCCTTACCCATGAAGTTGCCGGTTATCGCGTCGTGCTGACCAGCCTTGGTCGTGCCGTTGCCGTCGTCGATACGGCAGAACGTATCGACGAAGATCTTCGTAAGATTCGCGAAGCCGCGCGCCTAGTCGTGGAATCCCTCGCCGAGAACGCCATGGGTCGATCGTCCATGCTTGATCTCGATGAGGCGTGTGTGCGCCTTGGCATAAATGTCGCTGATGTCCGCGCGCGGGCGCAGCAACTTCAAAACGCGTGAGGCGGGCAGAACGCTTCCCAAATCACCAAGCCGAAGTTGTGTTTGGTGACATATTTGTTGAACAACTTGAATCACTGAGCGAACACGAGCGCCTAGATATTCTCGGTGCGATTGTTGCACTGTGTGAAAACCCCGCTGGCAAACATCCGCTACGGGCACCGCTCGCTGGCTGGAACACGCTCGCTGTCCTCAAGGGTGAGCGGCGTGTTGTGTACAAGGGCTCACTTACACGCGGCGTTGGTTTAATCGAAGTGCTGTGTCTCGGAACTCGGCGAAATGACGAGGTGTACGACATGGCCCATGCATTGACTGTAAATGCACATCTCACCGATGATGAAGTCACTCAGTTGTGGGCTGTCCTAGCGCTGTTAGACGTAGTAGTTGAACAAGTCGGTCTTGATGGTTGGGACTACCGTCCGGAACCGGCAAACACAGGACTGCGAAAAGCCTTGGTTCGTAGCGGACTGCTTGATGCCGACACTGCTGCGGTGTTGTCGAAAGATGAAGTGCTCGCTGCAATGGAGCATGGATGGGGTACCAAAGGCGCCGATCCGGTTAAAGCACTTCGTGCAGCTTTGGAACGCGCACGTGGCAGTGTCGACCCAACGGCCGTGTCACGCATTATCGCCGGGCGACAACTAGAACGTTGCGGTGTCGCCATGCCACGTGCGGGAGTTCGTTGCATTCGTCGCAAGAGTCACCCGGGCGCTCATCGGGCCAAGCCGTGATGGCTTCATATGCGGCACGCCTTAATCGAGCTCAAATGGCTTGATTTTGAGATACCAGTTAGGTGCCGTGCCTGTATCCACCCACTTGCTTAGGCAGGTGCGCCCGGGGCTCGTCCGAGAGGACGGGTCTTTGTGTTCAACTCCACATTTTGGGAGTAGGGATTTCCCGACCATTGTTATGCGGCACACATCTAGTGCTGTGATTGCATCCTTGCAAAAGTCGTGTAAAAGCATTGCATAACTCGTGCGAATCGAGTATGGTCGAGAGTTAAATAGGAGATCACATGACTTCAAAAACTTCAGATTCATCAGTCGGAGCGTCGGCCGCTGCTCATCGCAAGACCGTATTGGAATCCGATATGTCAATCGTTGGGTTCCTCGTTGAGTTGCTCGGTTCACGACTCACGGCCCATTTAACTGATGTCGACGTATCGACGGTTAGTCGTTGGAGGGCCGGCAATTCAAAGCCTCATCCAGAGGCTGAGCAGCGTCTGCGCGACGCACACCAGATTGCACGAATGCTCCTCACAGTCGACTCCGATCAAGTCGTTCGATCCTGGTTCATCGGAATGAACCCACAATTGGATGATGATGCACCGCTAGAAGTCATCGCCGCTGGCGACACAAAAGCGGTTCTTGCGGCTGCGCGGTCATTCATTGTCGGTGGATGATTCGCATCGCTATCGCGTATTTGCCAAGTGGCGGAGTTTGGCGAATCGAACATAATACAGCGGACTTTCAACTATCAGGACGAATTGAAAACCCAACGCTCCTTGGCGGTAACCGTTTCGATTCAATTTCCGGAAGTTTTAGCACTCGGTACTTCGGAACAACTCTTGAAGTGTGCTTTGCCGAAACACTCGCTCAGTTACGTCCGAAGGCCAGAGTCAACCTCATCGCGGACGAGGAGTGGAGAACCAATAATTGGATGGATTCCGTGAACATTCCCGCCGATTGGCGACACCAGCGAATTGCAATTCGAGCAAAGATGAATAACGAACTTCCATTTGTTGACATTGACCATCCGGAAACACTCGCAGAATTGAACACACACCATGATTTGATGGTCAGACTTTCTCGCTATGGAGTCAACGAGCTTGATTTAGGAATCGTCACTGCCAAAGACCGTCGCCTCACTCGTTACATCGCGGAATATCTGTATTCCATGAACGACACCCAGGGTCATCCGCTGTGGAATGGAATTCGATATGTGTCGCGTCATGGAGAAGGTCGAGAGTGCTGGGCAGTATTCGATCATGCTCCTTTGAGGGAACTTGAACGGAAGTCGATCGAGCGATCGCATCCAGAATTGGTGAAAGTTGCTACCCTGTACGGACTGACTGTCCATTAAGGCAAAAATTTCTTCCGTAATCTGACCTGCGAGAGATCTCTGATTGCATAATAGTTCCGAATTCGGTACTATTATATTCGTGGGATTACTTAGCGTTTCGGAAGCAGCATCTCGACTTGGCATCAGCGATCGACGGGTCCGCCAGATGCTTGAGCGTGGTGAAATGGAAGGACAACGTGTCGGTTGGTCTTGGGTTATGGATTCCAAGGTGATCGATGCAATCCGTCGCCGTCCAGAAGTCGGAAGGCGATGGAGCCTGGAGGCGGCGTGGGCATTACTCCAGATAGCTGCTGGGGAACAACCAAATGCTTCGGTCGTAGAAATGTCTCGTGCAAAAAGTCGACTTGCTGATCGCGGAATTGAGGAACTTGTAATGAAGTTGGTTGCACGTGGAGAAGTTCGCAAGTTTTACGGACACAAGTCAATACTTCAACCTCTTGCAGATGAAAGCATGGTTGTGCGTAGTGGGGTGAGTGCCGCACGAGAATATAACGCAGACATTATCGCGCTCGAATTTTTAGAGGCTTATGTTCCAGCTAGTCGAATTGAAGAACTCGCCACGAAGTACACACTAGAGAGTTCTCCAGAACGTCCGAACATCCTGATCCGAGTTGTTGATGACGAAGTCTGGCCTTTCCCAAAAAATGCCAAGGTTGCATCTCGAGTTGTCGTCGCTGTGGATCTATTAGATGCCGACAACGAACGAACTCGGCGAGCAGGTGCCGCACTGGCGAAACTGGCGTGGCCTAGCGGTCGTGACGCTCGTGGGCGTTGAGGAGCGCTCGCAACGATGCGGTGATGGTGTTGGGATCTACGCCGACGCCCCAGCGGATGGTGCCATCCGAATTGGCGGTTTCAACATAGGCGACTGCGGATGCCTCCGACCCTTGACCAATCGAGTGCTGGCTGTAGTCCTTGACATCGAGAGAGCTGTTGAATCCGTTGCGCAGGGCGATAACAAACGCATCGATCGGGCCGTTGCCTTCACCGATGATCGTGTGTCGCTTGCCGTCGACATCAATCTGGGCGGTGATCAGAGTGCGATTACCGGTTGAATCGCTGCGAAACTCGTGACTGGAGAGCAAGTACTTCGGTTTCGCCGGTAGATAAGCGGCCTGGAATGTGTCCCACATCACGGCCGGGGAAATCTCGGTGCCCAGGTCTTCGGCGATGTGTTGAATTTCGCGCGAGAACTCGATTTGGAGACGACGCGGCAGATCGAATCCGTACTCGGTCTTCATCACATAGGCGACGCCGCCTTTGCCCGACTGGCTGTTGACTCGGATCACCGCTTCGTACGATCGACCGACATGCTTGGGGTCGATCGGCAGATACGGCACACCCCACGAGTCATAGTTATTGGGAAGGGCGTCGAAGCCTTTCTTGATCGCGTCTTGGTGACTACCCGAAAATGCGGTGTAGACAAGATCACCGACATACGGGTGGCGCTGGGGTACGGGAAGGCGATTGCAATACTCTGCGTCTCTGCGTACCGCATCGATGTCGCTGATGTCGAGCATCGGATCGACGCCATTGGCAAATAGGTTCATCGCCAGGGTGACGACATCGACGTTGCCGGTGCGCTCGCCATTGCCAAACAGCGTGCCTTCGACCCGGTCGGCACCTGCCAGGACTCCAAATTCTGCGGCGGCGACGGCGCAACCGCGATCGTTGTGCGGGTGCAGCGACAAAATGATCTTGTCGCGATCGGCAATCGTGCGCCCGAACCATTCGATGACATCGCCATACACATTGGACGAGTAGCACTCGACAGTGGCCGGCAAATTGAGGATGATCTTTTTCTCCACCGTTGGTTCGATCACCTTCATTACTTCCTGACAGATTTCGATGGCGAACTCTGGCTCGGTGAGGGTGAAACTCTCCGGCGAGTACTCGTAGCGCACATCGGTTCCCTTGAGCGTCGTCTCAAGTCGACGACAAATGCGGGCCGCTTCCGTAGCGATGTCGATAATGCCTGGCTTATCTAAGCCGAACACCACACGGCGCTGCAGCGGATTTGTCGCGTTATAGAAATGGACAATCGCTCGTGGCGCACCCTGCAGGCACTCGTATGTGCGGGCGATCAGGTCTTCACGACACTGCACCAACACCTGAATGATGACGTCGTCGGGGATGAGGTCTTGCTCGATGAGTTGGCGCACGAAGTCGAAATCGGTTTGGCTGGCGGAGGGGAAACCGACCTCGATTTCCTTGAACCCCATGTTGACGACCGTCTTGAACATCCGCATTTTGCGATCGGGATCCATTGGATCGATAAGTGCCTGATTGCCGTCGCGCAGATCGACCGAACACCAGATTGGGGCTTTCTCGATGGTGCGATTTGGCCAGGTGCGGTCGGGCAGGACGAGGGGAACTTGCA
>CAYGOJ010000070.1:0-6975 GCA_964351545.1 uncultured Acidimicrobium sp. | reverse complement strand
GCCGAAGCCATTTTTGCCGTGCGTCATGAAATGGCCGTGAATCTCGACGACGTATTGACTCGACGAACGAGATCTCTACTCATCAATCGCAAGGCAACCCTCGCACACGCGCGCCGAGTAGCCGAACTCATCGCACCAGAATTGAACTGGTCTCCCGAATCGATCGAACATCAAGTTGCCAATTTTGTTGAGCTCTGTGCGCGCGAAGAAGCCGCGGGACTGGTTACAGAAGTCGAATTTCTCGCAAGCCGCCCGCAGTAAACCCACTCGCAGCCCACCCAATCAAGCGCCTAGCCTGATCAACGATGGGACAGCCAACAGAGCCAATCGAGTTTGGTTGTGAACCGGCGGCACTTGGCGAGAAGTTTGAACACTCCCAACCGGCAACAAATTCAGTTGATCCCAAAATAATAAGAGCGCTGTCGTCGATATGCGATACATCGGTTGATTCGCTGGACACCGCTCAGCACGGTCGCGACTGGTGGCCGCTACCCATGCATTGGTCGTTGGCCGGAGTAATTCCCAGGCGCCCATCGGCTGTGTGCCGACCAACTTCAACGCAGCAGGTAAGCGAGATTGTCCGTATCTGCGCGGCCAACGACATAGCGCTTACCGTGTCGGGTGGACGGAGCGGAGTATGTGGCGCCGCCATTCCAATATTTGGTGGCGTTGTCTTGGACACCACGGCGATGTCTGGAATCTGCGAAGTCGACGTCGAGTCTGGAATCGTCGAGGTGCTGCCTGGCACATTTGGCCCCGAGTTTGAGGACGAACTTCGCAACCGGCACCGGCTCACGGTCGGACATTTCCCGCAATCCTTTGAGATTTCGACGGTCGGTGGCTGGGTCGCCTGTCGCGGCGCCGGACAATTTTCGACGCGCTACGGAAAAATCGAAGACATGGTCGTGGCACTCGAGATTGTGCTCGCGGACGGCTCGATCATTATCACCGGCGGCGCACCGGCATCTGCTGTGGGTCCAGATCTCACCTCAATTTTTGTTGGCAGCGAGGGAACTCTAGGTGTGGTGACTCGGGTCTGGCTCCGAGCACATCCATTGCCGCAACATGAACACAGGGCCGCCTATTCCTTCAAAACCTTCGACGATGGAATCAACGCATGCCGAGACATAATTCGGGCAGGGGTCACACCTGCGGTTTTGCGTCTGTACGACCAATTTGAAAGTGCAAGGTCGCATGGTGCCGATGGAACTTTGTGTACCTTGCTCGTCTTGGACACGGGAGACAAAATAGTTATTCAAGCAACAATGAGCGTGGTCGAGTCGGCCGTCCGTCGATACGGAGCAATCGACGGCAAAGTCGAACTTGTCGACCAGTGGCTTGCGCATCGAAATGACACGTCTGCGTTACAGGCACTCACCCGAAAGGGATACATCGTCGACACCATGGAGGTTGCCGCACCGTGGTCAAAACTGCCGGCGATTGTCGACGCGGTGCGAACCGCGTTGCTAAAGATTCCAGGTACCCGGGCTGCAACTTGTCATCTTTCGCATAGTTATCTCGATGGGGCTTGCCTGTATTTCACGTTTGCCGCCGAGGCGGAGTCGGAGAAACTTGAATCTCTGTACGTCGCGCTTTGGGATGCCGCCCAACGCAGCGCAATTTCGGCCGGCTCAAATATTTCGCACCATCATGGCATAGGGATCAGTCGCGGACGATTCATGGCCGAATCTCTCGGTGGCGCATTTGAGATCTTGAAAACTTTGAAAGCCGCATTGGATCCTTTGGACATACTTAATCCGGGGAAACTCGGCTTGCCCTCGCGGCGCGGAAATGTGGTGTGGCCGTGAGTGTGCTCGTGATAGACGTGGGTACTAGCGGACTTCGAGCATCGATCGTGCGTGCCGACGGATCAATCGACAGCTACGCCTACGAAGAATTTGCCCCTTCCTCCCCATTTCCCGGGCTGGTTGAATTTGACGCCGCGGGCATGCGCGATGCCGTGCTCCGCGTTGCCGCGGCGTCTCTGCAAACGGGTGGAGCCGTCGATGGAGTCGGAATCACCAATCAACGATCGTCGACAATCATCTGGGACCACGACACCGGTGTTCCGATTGGTCCAGCCCTCGGGTGGCAGGACTTGCGAACTGTCATTGAGTGCATCACAGTTCGCGCCGAGCACGGAATTATTCTCGCGCCGAATCAGACCGCTACCAAGGCAGCGTGGATGCTGAAGAATTACTCGATCCCGAATCGCGCTCGAGTTCGCATCGGTACGGTTGACAGCTGGGTCGCCTATGTTCTTTCTCAAGGCGAACTTCACATCACGGACTTTTCCAATGCAGTGGTAACGGGATTACTCACATCGACCACCTCATCGTGGTCGCCGCAGGCAATCAAGGTGATGGACATAGACGAATCGATGTTGCCCACGGTTGTGCATAGTTCTGGCATCGTCGGCGTCGCTCATGCCCTTAGCGGTTCCCCTCCGATTGCAAGTTTGATAGGCGATCAACAATCGTCCCTGGTCGGTCAGGGTTGCATTGAGCCGGGTAAGGCCAAGATTACGTTTGGAACCGGTGGGATGCTGGATGTGTTCGTCGGGAGCGATGCGCCAAAGATCGCTCAGCGCGGACCGCGCGGCACATTTCCAATTGTCGTGTATAGCGACGCACACGGTGTGGCTTGGGGAGCCGAGGCGATCATGCTTTCGGCCGGAACCAACATTGAATGGCTCCGCGACGACCTCCAAATCATTGACTCGGCCGCCCACAGCGATGACATCGCCAAGCAGGTGGCCACATCCGACGGTGTCGTGTATGTTCCGGCGCTGCTTGGCCTAGGCACGCCACACTGGGACTATGGGGCAAGAGGATCGCTATTTGGGATCACGCGGGGAACAACTCGCGCTCATATCGTGCGCGCGGTTTTGGAAGGTATCGCTCACCGCGGGGCGGACCTGGTTGAAGCAGCAAGTGAGGACACGGGCTTATCGATCGATTCCTTGCGCATCGACGGTGGCATGAGCCGTAACAACACCTTTGTCCAGGCTTTGGCCAACGCCACAATGAGGCCGATCGAAGTGTCACCGGTTGCAGAAGCCACCACGCTCGGCGCGGCGTTTCTCGCCGGAATTGCCGTTGGAACATGGAGTTCATTGGCGGAGGCGGCCTCGACATGGAAGCCCGCGTCGGTAGTTACGCCCACAATTGGGCTCGACCGAACCCAATGGAACGAAGCTATTTCCAGATCAAAGGGTTGGATACCTGCGCTATCCTCGCTCGACTTCTAGATTTATAGCGCCAAGTTTGCATGCCATAGCCAGACTCGAAAGGACATCCAATTTGATTCCACCGAAACAACCCACCGAAGCCGACCTCGTATTACTTAACCAGGCTCAAGGCGCAGAGTTGGCCGTGCGCGATCTATACGATGCGGCAATTCTTGTCGGAGGTTTTTCCGATCTTCAGACCAGCGTTTTAGCATTATTTCGTGATCATCACACCGCCTATGCCCAGGCGCTCAATGGTCTCCTAAGCAAACTTGCTGTTAATAAACGAAACGAGACCGTGTTCTCTACATATAGAGATCAAGTAAGGTCTTCGTCTACAGCACTTAAGACATTGCAGACGCTTGAAAATATTCTCGTGGCGACCCACACCACGATCGTTGGTTCGCTTGTTGGGTTAGATGCCTCAAATCTTCTGGCATCTATCGTGATTGTCGAAGCTCGACATGCTGCCGTATACAGCAGCGCGCCGACGATGAATGTGACCGGCGCGCTCGACGACTCCGCCGAATCGCTCGTCGCCGCCAGTTCGGTTCAGGGGTGATGGTCATGTCCTCCCAATTCAGCCGACGCGAACTATTCCGACTTGGCGGAATCGGTGCTATCTCCACTGCTTTGCTTGCGGCATGCAGCAAGAACGAAAACACCGCGGACAATGCGATCGCCAGCATCGGAACCATTCCGCCAACAACAGCCCTACCCGCGGTCGCAATCTCCGATGTGGTTCTCTTGCGAACGGCCGCATCGCTTGAATACTCCGCAATAGAGATGTACACCACCTTGCTAGATGCCGGCTACTTTTCCGGCGACTATGCCTCGGCGACCGCGATAGCCATGAGATTTCGCGACGAGCATGTGGCTCATGCAGCCTCAACCAATTCGCTTGTGTTGAAACTTGGAGGCCAAGCGTACGAATGTGCCAACAGTCGATTTAATTCGCTGGCAATTAAACCCGCAATTGATCTAATCGCTACACCCAAAAACCCCGATGCGGCACTTGACTCCGTAACTCTTGCCCACGCAATCGAGTCAGTCTGCGCGCAGATGCAGCAGGGATTTGTTGGAATGTATTCAGATCCACTGCTTCGGGGTGAGGCCATACATATCGGTCAGAAAAACGCGCGCCACGCAGTGGTGCTGGCCCAATTGTTGAATCCGGGCTTGAGTGGGGTGGAACCAAGCACGGACCCGGTGGCTGGAATTTCGAATGTGGTTGCGGTTCCGTCTGCCTTTGGTGGGCTGGCAATTCTGCGCGCCCAGTTTGGTATGCCGAATGCGGAAGGTGCGAAGACTTCGATCACAATGGAGACCCCAAGCCTCAATGCCCTAGCGTACGAATTTGTGTCGTGCTAAGCACAAAGCCACCAGCCGTACACTGAGAGCGACGGTGAGTCGACCGGATGATCGCGGGTTAGCGAGTTTCACTTGCTGATCTGAGGAAAGTCGGGGCTTCACAGGACAGAATGCTGGCGAGAGCCAGGTCGGGGTGACCTGACGCAGGATGCAACAGAAAACAAACCGCCGATGGATGTTGGTCGCAAGGCCACCGTCACAGGCAAGGTTGAAACGGTGCGGTAAGAGCGCACCAGCGCATGGAGCGATTTGTGCGGCTTGGTATCGCGATTCGAAGCAAGATCACGCAGAAGGCACGAGCGGTCCGCTTGTCTGTTACTTGTAACGGACATCCTTCGGGTAGATCGCATAGAGGGATGGTCATCGGTCGAAGCGGGAGACCGCCGAGGCTACAGAACTCCGCTTATAGGTTGACTCACCGTCACCCGTACCCTGCGCCATGTCCAGATGCATAACGCGATACCTGCTAGCTCAAAGAATAGATTCCACCATCCCCTTTCGATCGACGGCAATTGTTCACTGCTAAGTCCAATACCGCCAAACGGCCACCAAAACATTTTTGTATCAAGAAACGCGCCATCAAATACGAGGTGCAAAAATACGCCTATGACTCCTGCCAGTAATCGTTTCCGTCGCGGACGCGACCCGATTGAAACCAACATGGCCAAGATCAACAGCGCCACACTGGTGGCGAAACTGTGAAATGGCCCCGCGCTTCCAAACCAAACATCCACCGCATCCGGCAATAGTGCGCCGATGATCAAATACCGGTAATCGAATTTTGGATCCCGAAAAATAAACCAGACCGAGGCGACGGCGGTGCCAGCGAACCAAAACAGCATGATTGCCTTAGATTACGAGATAACAGCCGCAGTTCGGGCATTCGGGAAATTCGTCTGTCGGTAATTTCCTCATCGCATCTAATTCGCCTCTGGCAATATCCAAGTGACATGACTGACAGGTCGAACCATGTAATTCGGCAACAGCGCCACCAGAATTGTGCTTTCGCTTGTTTTCATAGTCTGCGAGATATCGATCAGGTATCACCGAACTGGTCGCTGATCGTCGCTCACCCAATAGCTGGATCTCTTGGCGAATGACAAGTTGACATTCGTGAAGGTCTTTGAGCGACGCCGAAAGTTGATTTGACGCGGACAGTTCGCTCGCCGAGAGAGTCGCAATTTCACTCGACAAAGCGTCGACGAGTTCGAGCAGTCCCAACTCCCTGTCATCAAGCAGACTTCGGGACTCTTCACAATTGGCAATTTCATGCTGTAGGGCTTCGACCTCGCGAATTGCGATCACGGTTCGTAATTGCTTTCTCAGTCTTTCGGCCTTGACATCGAGTTGATGGCTCTCAGTTTCGAGACTGGCGATCTCAAGCTGCGCCTCGCTATGGCGACGAACTGCTACCTCGGTCTGCTGTTGCAGCTCTGCAAGCCCGGCCACCGCGCGCGCATGTGTCTCAATTTGTGGAAGGTGACTAAGTCGATGTCGGGCCTGGCTGATCGCGATGTCGATTTTTTGCAACGCCAGCAGATCTAATAGGACGCTCATTACCCACCCGCGATACTTGTTTGCACCGATGGAGGGAACGCTTTGGCGCAGTTGTAGACCCAGATCGACCCGATCAATACGGTTGGCAGTGGCGAAAATGGATTGGTGTCGGACGGTGAAATTGTGGTGCCGGGATCGAGAATGCTCACCACCACGGTCTCGTCCACCGAGCCACCCTCCGGTGGAGGTTGCAGCGTGGTCGTTGGACTGGTATTGCCTGGCACGGTTGAATTTGAGTTTGGAATTGTTCCCGAGATCACTTCGGCTAGACACTCGTTTCCTGGCAGATAGATGCGCACCGGCGGACGAGTCGACTCCAGCGGTGGATCCCAGTCCTGGACTGGAAGATTGGCGTGTGCCTCGTCCATGTACTGTTTCCAAATTTGAGCCGGGAACATCGACCCCTGCACTCGCGGGATGCCGACCTTGACAAATTCTGGAATGTTGACCATTGGTGTGTAACCCTTGGGATCTCCGACCCACACCGCGGTCGTCAGCTGCTTGGTGAATCCAACGAACCAAGCATTCGTGTTGTCGTCTTGGGTACCGGTCTTTCCGGCGGCCGGACGACTTTGATCTAACGGTGTGCGACGAGCGGTACCGGTTTTCAACACACCTTTCAAAACATCAACCGCCGTATTTGCGATCTGCGCCGGAATTACTTGGGTACCACCTGGGACATGGGCATACAGGATTCCCTGCGCATCTTCAATTCGCTCGATCATGTACGGCCGATTATGAACGCCGCCATTGGCAATCGTTTGCGCCCCGGAGGCCATGTCGAGCGGACTCGATTCGTTGGCCCCAGTCGCCAAACT
>CAYGOJ010000069.1:0-7040 GCA_964351545.1 uncultured Acidimicrobium sp. | reverse complement strand
TGTTCACCCATCCTGAACTTCGGTGCGTGGTTGCCGAGGAGCAGTGGGACGAGGCGGATCACGAATTACAGAAGCGAGTGGCCGCCATAGTTGGTAAGGGTCGCTTGACCAGTGAGCAAGCCCAACTGCTGCAAGACGCCATTCGTGCTCTCATTGATGATCGGGTAATTGAGGTCATCCCTCGAACGGTATACAAGCACATGGAGGTAAGCGCTCGGCGACGGGTCCCACGGGATCCCAACGACTGGGCACCTGTCGCTCTTGCTCTAGCCCTCGATGCAGGCATTCTCACAGGCGATCACGACTTCCTAGGTTGTGGCTGTCCCACGTGGACAACTGAGACTCTCCGAGAAGAATTGGGCGAACCGTAACCAAGGAGCTGATCGCTTGACAAAAATTTGTCGGGGAGGGGGGACTTGAACCCCCGGCCTCCTGGTCCCAAACCAGGCACGCTACCAACTGCGCCACTCCCCGGGATGAGCCATCCTAGCGATGTGGCCTAACGATGAGACGCGAGAGTGCGAACACTGTTGAGTAATCGCGACACGTCATCATCATTTATGTATCGCACGACTCCGGCGCGCACGACACCACCGCTAGTGGCGAGACCAAGTTGATCGACGGCTTCGACGGCGTATGAATGTCCAGCCCACACCGCAATTCGAGCAGCCGCTAATTCTTGAGCAACATGTGACGGAGAGTATCCATCGATAGTGAACGCGACAGTTGGCGTGCGTCCTTCCATCGTTTGACGTCCCCACACATGCACACCTGGAATTTTAATTAGTCCATGTAATAGAGGTGTAAAGACATCCGATTCGATTTGCCTGATTCGTGACATGTCTTCCTCAATCAGAAAGCGGGCGGCTGCGTCAACGGCGGCGATGCCTTCAAAGTTTGGGGTGCCGGTTTCAAAGCGTGCTGGCCCAATGTTGTTCGCCGGGCGCACCTTGGCGACGGGAAGTTCGTTGAGCAAATTGGGTTCGATGCACAGCACCCCGGCGTGGGGTCCATACCACTTATATGGAGAGCACGCCAGGACGTCGCATCCCAGAGCGGCGATATCGATGGGCTGATGAACCGCCAGATGCACGGCATCAACAAACACACGGGCTCCCGCATCGTGGGCGGCGCGAATAATTGGGGCCAGATTTGGAACTGTGCCGAGGAGATTTGATGCGCCGGTAACGGCAACCCATGTGGTTCGATCATTGATCAGATCGATGACCGCCGATGGTTCCAATACCCCGGTGGTCGTATCGAACGGGGCTAGCACATGTTCAGCGCCCGCCAACTCGCAGGCAATGCGCCAGGACGAGACGTTTGCATCATGATCGAGTCGTGTGCCCACAACACGGTCGCCTGGTTTGAGCATTTGTGCCACGGCGCGAGTGAAGGCCATGGTCATCGTCGTCATATTGGCGCCCAAACACACGCCGGCGGCATCGGTGTTGAACAATTGGGCGATTGTGTTACGCGTACGATTCATCAACGCGTCACAGTCATGTGCAGCGGAAAAAAAACCGCCACTGTTGGCGTTTGAACCATTGGTGGCCCAGTCGCTCATCGCCCGAATGGCTACATCCACCATCTGGGTACCGGCAGGACCGTCAAAACGGGCCCATCCGTCGCGCACGCCGGGAAAGCGATGGCGAATATCTAGCGAGGACACCGTCTATAAATTGCCAGAGCGCTTGGCCGCTTTGGCTAATCGGCGTGCGGTTTTACCGATCGGTTTGAAGTGTCGTTGATCGAGATCGGCAACTTCCACACCGTTTGCAAAACGCACGCGATAGCGAAGCCAGTTGAACCCGTTGGCCAAAATAATTTTACCGACCGAACCGGACGGTGCTTCCGCAATGTCCACAGTTGTTTCGACAACGTCGCCAATTTTGAGATTGACTTGTTCAGGATGCGGAAACGCCAAGACATGCGGTTTCCATGAGGCTGTCACAGATGAAAAGGGTACACTTTGCGCTCTGTGAAAAGCATCATTGAGACCCTCGAAGGCAACAAAGTCAAAGTTTCCATTGAAATAGATGAGGTCGAATTCGATCGCAACATCGACCAGGCGTTTCGCAAGATCGCCAAGGAAGTCCGAATCCCAGGTTTTCGGCCAGGCAAGGCCCCTCGTCAACTTCTCCAAGCCCAAATTGGACTCGGCGCGGCACGCTCGCAGGCAATTCAAGATGCGATTCCCGAGTATCTCTCAGTCGCCGTCCGCGAACACGACATCGACCTGATCGCCACCCCCAAGATTGAAATCACTACCGGTGAAACCGAAGGTCCAATCGCATTCGACGCCACATGTGAGGTCCGACCAGAGGTTTCGGTGCCGGGGTACAACGGACTGCGAGTCGAATTACCCTCGCTGGTCGTCACGGAAAACGAAATAGAAGAAGTAATCAATTCAGAGCGCCGTCGTCACGGCACTCTCAACGATGTCGATCGTGCAATTGTCGTTGGCGATCAAGTCACTCTCGACATTTCCGGTGAGCGCGAAGGAACTCCAGTGCCAGGTCTAAACGTCGAAGACTGGCTTTACGAAGTTGGCAAGGGTTGGGTATCCGAAAGTTTTGATAGCAAGTTGATCGGCGCGAAGTTGAACCAACACATCGAATATTCCGAGGCACCAAATGGAACGACGGGTGTCGCCGAGATGACAATTAATGTCAAAAAAATTCAAGAGATGCAACTCGATGATCTCACAGACGAATGGGTCTCCGAACATGTTGCCGAATACGACTCGATTGATGCCTGGAAGTTATCAATTCGGACTCGTCTCGAATCGATGAAGTTGAATCAGGCGCGAAACGTATTTGTCGAACGCACCACCAGTGCCCTCGGTGGACTCGTCTCGATCGAAGTACCCGAAGCAATGGTGGCGAGCGATTTGCAATCGAGAGTGCGAAATACGGTTGAGCAGTTCAAGTCGCAAGGAGTTGCACTTGAACAGTGGCTGTCGGCAACCGGACAATCCACAGACCAATTCATTGAGACATTGCGAACGCAGTCGCAGTCCGCTGTCAAGGTCGACCTCGCATTAAGGGCGGTTGCGGTCAATGAGAACATCGTTGCCGACGAAAACGATATCGATGCCGAGTTTCAGCGAATTGCGATACAGGTCGGACGCAAGGTGCAACAGGTGCGCAAGGCATACGAACAAAACGACGCGGTGGCAGAACTCAAGGCGCAGATTCGTAAGTCAAAGGCAGTCGATTGGCTACTTCACAACACGAAGCTTGTTGATCCCGAAGGCCATGAAATCAATGCCAGCGCGATGTTTGATGACCATGTCCACGAAGAGTCCGCAGACAAGAGCGAAGACACAACTACTATTTAGTAGAGCCCCAAGGAGTCCACGAAATGCGCGACAACAACGTCATGCGGAACTATTACGTTCCGAATGTCACCGAGCAAACTAGTCGTGGCGAGCGTGTTTACGACCTTTACAGTCGATTGCTAAAAGAGAACATCATCATCTTGGGCACGCCGATCGATGACACCATTGCCAATCTCGTTTGCGCTCAACTCATTCACCTCGAGAGCGAGAATCCCGACAAGGACATCAACATCTACATCAACAGTCCCGGCGGCGATATCACGGCGTTGTTCGCAATTTACGACACGATGCAGTTCATCAAAAACGACATCGCCACGATTTGCCTTGGTCAGGCGGCGTCGGCGGCGGCCGTATTGTTGGCAGCCGGCACCAAGGGCAAGCGCCTTGCACTTCCTCACGCTCGCGTGTTACTGCACCAGCCATATGGGCAAATGGATTATGCCCAGGTCACCGATCTCGAGATTGCTGCGCGCGAAATATTACGGATGCGTGAATTGATGGAACAAATCTTGTCCAAGCACACAGGTCAGCCGGCGGAACGAATTCATGTCGATACCGATCGCGATTTTGTATTGGAAGCTAAGGATGCGCTCGAGTATGGCGTCATCGATGAAATAATTACTTCGCGCGGATTGTCCGATAAAACCGGGCCGATTCGCTGAGATAGTCCGACACGATCATGGCAAAATTTGGTGACTCAGCCGAGTTGGTGAAGTGTTCGTTTTGCGGCAAGTCGCAAAAGCAGGTGAAGAAGCTGATTGCCGGTCCTGGCGTGTACATCTGTGACGAGTGCATCGACTTGTGCAACGAAATTATCGAAGAAGAATTCACCTCGACGGCAGAGGTCGGAATTGAACAACTTCCAACGCCGCGAGAAATCAGGGCATTTCTGGATGAGTATGTCGTCGGCCAGGAGCAGGCAAAGAAAGTCCTGTCGGTGGCCGTGTTCAATCACTATCGCCGCATCCGCTATCGAACGTCGGCCCATGCGCGCAACGACGAAGTCGAGCTGCAAAAAAGCAATATCTTGTTACTCGGGCCAACTGGCTGCGGCAAGACACACATGGCCCAAACCCTGGCACGAATGCTCAATGTCCCATTCGCAATCGCCGACGCGACCGCACTCACCGAAGCCGGATACGTCGGTGAGGATGTCGAAAACATTTTGCTCAAGTTGCTGCAGGCAGCTGACTTCGATGTCAAGAAAGCCGAAACAGGAATTGTCTATATCGATGAAATCGATAAGGTTGCGCGCAAGAGTGAGAATCCGTCAATTACTCGAGACGTGTCGGGAGAGGGAGTCCAACAGGCCCTGCTCAAAATACTTGAGGGAACGGTTGCCTCCGTTCCGCCACAGGGTGGTCGTAAACATCCGCATCAGGAGTTCATCCAAATTGACACCACCAATGTGCTGTTCATTGTCGGTGGTGCATTTTCCGGTCTTGAACAAATTATCGGTACACGGATCGGTCATAAGGGTGTCGGGTTCCATGCCCAGGTTCGCTCCAAGGCAGAAAAGGATGCAGGTGAACTATTCGCTCAGGTAATGCCAGAAGATCTATTGAAATTCGGCATGATCCCAGAGTTTGTTGGACGATTGCCGATGATTGGAGCGGTGCACAGCCTTGATCGCGGAGCACTGATTCAAATTCTTACCGAGCCAAAGAACGCCCTACTGAAGCAGTATCAGAAGTTTTTTGAATTTGAGGAAGTCGAACTCGAGATCACCAAGTCAGCACTTGAGGCGATCGCCGACCAGGCATTGAAGCGAGGGACAGGGGCCCGAGGACTGCGAGCAATTCTTGAAGAAGTGCTTCTCAATGTGATGTATGAGTTGCCCGGGCGAACAGATGTAGCCAAAGTTGTTGTTGATGTAGATTCCGTAATCGGCACAGCGAGCCCGACGATGGTTGCGCGAAATACGCGCGTCACTCGTCAGCGCCGCGCAGCGTCCTAATCCTTAGCTTCCGCTCATGCAGTACGCGGAGGCAATGAGTTATCTCGACGAACACGCGAGTTACGAAAGAACCGGTCGGGTCGAATCCCCGTCGTTGGCCAACATTTCCCGGCTGATGGACCAGATCGCCAATCCACAACTGAGTTATCCGGTTGTTCATGTCACCGGCACCAACGGCAAAGGTTCCACGACTCAAATCATTACTCGTTTGCTCATGGCTCACGGATTGAATGTCGGCACATATACGAGCCCGCATCTTGAGCGACTCAATGAACGAATTTCATACAACGGCAATTCGATCAGCGATGAAGACTTTGGGACAAACGTTGGAGCAATTGCCGATATCGAAGTGTTGGCAGGTGTGCGTCCGTCATACTTTGAGATTATGACCGCAGCCGGATTTCGATATTTTGCGGACTCGGCGGTCGATGTGGCGGTCGTCGAAGTGGGAATGCTCGGTCGGTGGGACGCGACGAATGTGGTCAATGCCGAAGTTGCGGTGATCACCAATATCGATCTGGATCACGTTGAATTTGCCGGTCCACTTCTTGCCGACATAGCGCGGGAAAAAGTTGGAATTGCCAAACCAAATAGTTCACTCGTCGTCGGTGACACCAATCCTGAATTGCGATCGGTGTGGAGCTCGGCCGGGGCGGCACGCGTGCTTCTTCGTGGTGATGAATTTGATTGTCTCGACAATCAGTTAGCAATTGGTGGGCGACTAATCGATGTGCGAACTCCGCGGGGATTGTATGACGAACTTGCCCTACCGCTCAACGGTCGACATCAAGGCGACAATGCATCGATCGCGGTGATGGCGGTCGAGGAATTCTTTGACGCGCCGCTGTCTCGTGACATTGTCAGCGAGAGTTTTGCCAACGTTGATATGCCCGGTCGATTCGAGGTGATGCGTCGCCAGCCACTTGTGATCATCGACGGAGCCCACAATCCCGCCGGGGCGGAAGTTTGCGCGCAAGTCTTCTTCGAAGACTTCGACCCCCGGGGCCAAAGGATTCTGATTGTCGGAATGTTGGGCAGTCGTGAGCCGGGTTCGATGCTCTCGGCATTGCGCGCCGACGACTTTGATCTTGTTGTGTGTTGCACCGCACCATCCCCGCGAGGAATGGCGGCGCGACTCGTTGCGCAAGCGGCGAGCGATATGGGTTGTGATGATGTCGAAACTGTTGACTCGGTCGCGCAAGCCTGCGAGCGTGCAATGGCGTTCGCAAAAAAAGAAGATGCGGTACTTATTGCTGGCTCGCTATATGTGGTAGGAGCCGCCCGCACATATTTACGAAACCCCAGTATCATTTAGCGAGTGACAAGGCGAACTCTCGTCCTCCTCAAGCCGGATGCAGTTGAGCGCGGACTTGTCGGCGAGATAATTTCTCGATTCGAGAAAAAGGGTCTCACAATTATCGCGCTCGAAAACCGACAATTAGATGCGGAAATTCTTGAACGCCATTACGAGGAACACAAAGGCAAGGGTTTCTATAAGGATCTCGTTGCGTTCATGTCACGTGGTCCGATTGTGGCCCTTGTCGTGGAAGGCCCCGACGATACGTGGCAGATTGTTCGAGCCATGATGGGTGCCACCAACCCTCGGGATGCTTCTCCAGGAACAATTCGAGGCGATCTTGGCACTATTTTTACCGAAAACCTTGTCCATGGAAGTGACTCGGCCGAGTCGGCCAAGCGCGAGATCGGAATCTTCTTTCCGAATCTTAAGTAGAATTACAC
>CAYGOJ010000068.1:0-7288 GCA_964351545.1 uncultured Acidimicrobium sp. | reverse complement strand
GGTTGATCAATTCCCGTCGCAGTTCCTCAAATCCGACGACGGCATCGATGACCAATTCACTCGCCAACCGCGATAACTCCACATCCTTTTCGTACTCTCGGCGCTTGTCGTCGACGAACTTTTCTCGCTCCACCGAGTCGCTGATCTCGGCAATGCGATTTGCGTAGACAGCATTGATCGCGGCCTCAGGCCCCATCACCGCGATCTTTGCTGTCGGAAGCGCCAAGGTGGCGATTGGATCAAATGCCGGTCCACACATCGCATAGAGCCCGGCACCATAGGCCTTTCGCACAACGACACAGATTTTGGGAACTGTCGCCTCGGTGATCGCCGTGATCATCTTGGCGCCGTGCCTAATGATCCCCTGACGTTCGACCTGAGTACCGATCATGAATCCCGGCACATCGGCAAGAAAGACAAGTGGAATATTAAACGCATCGCACAGCCAGACGAATCGTGCAGCCTTGTCGGCCGAGTCGATAAATAGGACTCCACCCTTGCTCTGTGGGTTGCTGGCAACAACCCCGATCGTGTTGCCATCCAGCCGGGCAAACCCCGTGATCAACTCCGTCGCCCAGTCTGGCTTGATTTCAAACAGCGAATCACTATCGACTAGTGCGTCGATGAATCCGTGCATGTCATACCCGGCCGCTTCAATGTCTGGCAGAATGCCGCGATGCAACTCCTTGAGTGGTGGGCTCGGTTGATATCGCGGTGGAGTTTCCCTCCAGTTCAACGGCATATATGAGAAATACAGCTTGGCCTGTTCGATCGCTTCAGAGTCGTCAAGTACGAGGTTGTCCGCGCAGCCGGAGACCGAGGTGTGCATTCTGGCCCCACCCATTTCTTCTAGAGTCACCTTTTCGCCGATCACCTCTTCGGCCATCCGCGGAGAACCCAAGTACATCGACGAGTTGCCATCGACCATGAATACAACATCACAGAACGACGGAATGTATGCGCCTCCAGCCGCCGAGGGACCAAAGAGGCAACAAATCTGCGGGACCTTGCCCGACAACTTGACCTGGTTTGAAAATATCCGTCCGGCGCCGCGTCGCCCGGGAAACATTTCTACTTGATCCGTGATCCGAGCTCCCGCCGAATCGATGAGCCAAAAAACTGGCAGCTCGTGCCGTAGCGCATGCTCTGTCATTCGAATTATTTTTTCGACGGTACGAGCTCCCCACGAACCGGCTTTCACCGTCGAATCATTGGCGACTACACACACGGGGCGTGAGTTGACTCGACCGATCCCGGTCACCACTCCGTCGGCCGGCAGGTCGGTGGCCAACATATTGGCCAGTAATCCATCTTCCACAAAACTGCCTTCGTCCAGGAGCAGCGACAACCGTTCGCGTACAAACAGTTGCTTCTTGGCGGCCAACTTGGCGCGGTTACTTTCCAGGTTCCCCCGCAATGCTCGGGCGGTCCAGTCTGTATTCATGGGCAGATGTTAACCAACGGGCAAACCGAGGCCCCGAGCAATGACAAGTCGTTGAATTTCGCTCGTGCCTTCGCCGATCTCTAAGACCTTGGCATCGCGATAGAAACGGGCAACCGGCAAGTCTTCGATATATCCCGAACCACCAAATACTTGAGTAGCAAGTCGAGCCGCCTCCATTGCCGATTCGGTTGAATACAACTTTGCCATTGCTGCGATTTCCTTAAAGGGTTTGCCTTCGTCTTTTAGTCGAGCCGCTTTATACGTGATGTTTCTCGAGTTCTCTACGCTGACGGCCAGATCTGCGAGGGCAAAAGAGATCCCCTGAAATCTTCCAATCGGTCCACCAAATGCATTGCGTGACTTGGCGTATTCCACCGAGAGGTCCAGGCATGTCTGAGCCAGACCGAGGGCGAGGGCCGAAATCGCGATTCGTCCCCCATCAAGCATGGTTAGAAAGTTGTGAAAGCCTTCTCCTGAGCGACCGAGCAAATTCTCCTCAGGGATTTCGCAATCAGCAAAGGTCAGCCCATGGGTGTCGCTGGCGTGCCATCCAAGTTTCCGATACGACGGTTCGACGATAAGACCGGGCGTACCGGCGGGCACCAAGAACGCCGATATGCCGCCGTCATCCACTCGAGCAGTGGCCGTAATGACCGAGGTGATATCGGTTCCAGAGTTGGTGATGAAGGACTTTGATCCGTTCAAGGTCCATGTTCGCCTCGATTCTGAAAATGTCGCCCGCATTGCCGTGGCGCCGGCGTCGCTACCGCCATCGGGTTCGGTAAGAGCAAATGCGCCAAGGGCTCGACCACTCACCAGATCGGGAAGAAATGTCCTTTTTTGCTCTTCGGTCCCATAGATATAAATGGGGTTGATGCCAAGGCCGACACCGGCCGAGAGAGTGATGCCGATGGATTGATCTGCTCGACCCAACTCTTCGATGGCGATACACAGCGAGGTGAAGTCACCACCCCCGCCTCCCCACTCCTCGGGAAAGATCAGGCCAAACAGACCAATTTCGCCCATCTTGGGGACCACCTCGAGCGGAAATCTGCTCTCCTTATCCCACTCAGCGGCGAACGGAGCAATTTCCCGCTGGGCAAAATCGCGCACCACCATGCGGAACTCATGATGGTCCTCGGCGGTCATTGCGACATGTTGACTGGTCACACCGAAACCTTGTCAAAGGCAACGAGTGCTGCATCGCGTTCCACGTAGTACCTTTCCAGCCAAGCGCGCTTGACACCTTCGAATCCTCGTATCAACTCCGGCGATTCTAAGAGACGCAACGCAGGCGAGACATTGGTGTCATTCAATTTGGCACAGACCATGGCAATGTGTTCACAATACTCGTCAACAAGTGAGCGCTCCAGCCTGCGCATAGTGGCACGGCCAAACGGATCAAACGGCGTTCCTCGCACTCCTCTCATTGCCCGCAGGAGATGAAATGTCGGATGTGCGAGAACCGGCGCGAGTTTGATTTTACGATCGAGCCCAAACGACTTCAGCACCGGCGGTTGCAGCAAGTACCGCTTTTTGTGGTTGTTCGGAACCATTCGACCGATGTCGGCTTGAAATTTTGGATTGAGATGCAGTCGTGCCACTTCGTATTCATCCTTATAGGCCATCAACCTGAATAAGTGCAGCGCAGCTGCATGCGAAAGCGTCATCGGGTCACTGCCCATTTCGCCCTCACGATTAATCAGCGGGGCCAGGGTCGTTACATAGCGCCGCGCCAACGACTCATTCTGGTAGTCAATGATCTCGGCGCCCAAGAGAGAGACAAATTTAAGGATTTCTGCGTTGACAGTTGGTGGCAAGCACTCGGCAATAATCTCCAGAGCCCGAATCTTGGACGACTGAGACGGCGACGGATCCATGCTTCCCGGTCGAGTGGCCGAAAATCGATCCTCTATCAATTGTGGATCAGCGACGACAAGCCGTCCCAGTCGAAACGCCAGCAGACTTCGCTCCACGGCAGCCCCATTGACGGTGATCGCACTCTCAATCGACTCTCGCGAAATTGGCAGCACACCAAACTGATATGCCGCGCCCAGAGCAATCAGGTTTGCCGGCATGTGATCCCTGAAGGCTCGCTCGGAAAGCGAAACGAAATCTGTGGTGAACACACCGTTGGGGATCGCACTGTCGCTGAGGGAGGCGACGATCTGTACGCCATTGCCGAACTCTTGTGCCGTGTCGATCACCATTGACGAGGTTGCCACTGCCGACGACGAGATGATGGCGCGGGTGCGCTGTGGGCTCAGCCTGGCGCGATGATGTGGTTCATTGGCCACCAGCATGTCCAAGGCAATCAGCAGGTCGGCCGACTGTTCGCTAATCGAACTGGACATATTTTCGGCCGTGGCAGTAAATTTGATGTGCGAAGCGACCGGTCCCCCCTTTTGGGATAAGCCGGTTTGGTCAAGGCCGATGACATGAAGTCCGTCGAAGGCCGCCGCCGTGGCGAGAATCTGGTTGAGCGTGACAAGGCCGGTCCCGCCAATCCCTACCGTGAGCACGCTGTACCCATCGAGAGGAATGACCGGCAATGACGGCGTGGGGATGTCGACAGGAAGATCTATTTCGGACACTTCCATGGCGATCGTCGAATCGACTTCCACCGTGACAAAACTTGGGCAATCACCTTGGAGGCATGAGTAGTCGGTGTTGCATGATGCCTGATGAATTTGAGTCTTGCGGCCAAGCATTGTGTTGACCGGCTGAACCGAGAGACAGGTGCTCTTGGCTCCGCAGTCTCCGCAACCTTCGCACACGGCCTCGTTGATGACGACACGGGTCGCCCTCTCTGGGGCTAGTTTTCGTTTGCGTAGCCGGCGCATCTCGTTGGCACAGGCCTGGTCATAGATCAAGGCGGTGACTCCCTTGACCTTGGCGAGTACCACTTGTGCCTCATCAAGTCGCGATCGGTCCCAAACTTTTACGTTTCGCGGAAGCTTCCACAATCGCGCCGGCCATCTGTATCGTGCCATATCGTCGGCAACGATGATTACCTGCTTCACACCGTCAAGCAACAAGGTCTTGCATAGCGCTGGAATTGGCACTTGCCCGGTTGGATCTTGGCCGCCGGTCATCGCGATGACACCGTTATAGAGGAGTTTGAACGTTATGTTTACGCCGGCATCGATCGCAAATTTTGGCACCAAACAACCGGAATGGAAATATGTTCCGTCCCCAATGTTTTGCACGAAGTGTGGCGCATCAACGAACGGGGCCCGACCGATCCACTGTGCGCCCTCACCGCCCATTTGCGTATACGAGGTGACACCCCGGTCCATCAGCATCACCATGGCGTGACAGCCGACTCCGCCACCGACCGGGCTCCCCGTTACATCTTGCGTGGAGCGATTATGCGAGCAACCCGAACAGAAGTAAGGCGTGCGAACCGCAGCATCGATGTGCTCTCGCGACTCGGAAGTTACAGGAATGCGTAATTTTTGACGCCCTGAAAGGTCGGTGAATCCGAGCGCCCGAATCAGCAACGGCCGGATTCGATCGGCCGTGAGTTCATTGTCTTGGGGGAAGAGCGATAGGCCGGCGACATCACGCTTGCCTTCGATAACCGGCCGCTCGTTCCGGTCGTACAGCAGGTCTCGAATCTGTCTTTCGATGAAGGAACGCTTCTCTTCGATCACAATGACGCGGGTTAATCCGCGGGTAAATCGGTCAATAATCCCAGGTTCAAGCGGATATGGAACTCCAAGTTGGAGCAGGCGCACTTGTCGCCGCGAGAGTTCTCGATCATCCAACCCAATTTCGTGCAGTGTTTGGCGAAGTTCTACATATGTGCGACCGCTTGAAACTATTCCAATCGAATCGCTGGGCGACGAAACCGTGATGCGATTGATGTCATTGGCGGCGATGAACTGAAGTGCCGCCGGTAGTCGCCGCTCATACAGTTCCTTTTCCATCTCCAGGGTGTCGGGGATAAAGAAACGCGCTCGTTGGGCGAAACTCCAACTGGTATCCCCGAACTGAAATAGTTTGTTGGCGACGATTTGTCGGTGACTATCCACGCGGGCAATTCCGAAACCGTCCGCCACCGCCGTGACAATTTTCAATCCCGCGTACAGCCCTGTAGCCCGAGACATCTCGAAGGCGTAGCGACCGAGATCAATTACTTCCTGTACATTCCCCGGTGAAAAAATGGGAATCGCCAAGTCAAGCAATGCGTGTTCGCAGGCACCTGGAAGTGTCGACGATTTTGACGACGGATCGTCGCCTACCGCCAGAACCACCCCACCGTTGGCACCGGTGCCGTGCAGGTTCGCATGTCGCAGCGCATCGCCGCATCGGTCGAGACCGGGTGTTTTGCCATACCACATCCCAATAACTCCGTCGAGATTCTTCAACGGTGCGAGGTGATCTTGTTGGCTTCCCCATATCGCGGTTGCGGCGAGTTCTTCGTTAAGTCCGGGGACATGGTGGACATTGACTTGGGATTTGTCCATCCTTTGCAACGCAAGATCAAATCCACCAAGCGGCGAACCCGGATACCCAGAAACAAAGGCCGCCGTGTTCAATCCATTGGCTCGGTCGGCTCGGAGTTGATCGACTAACACACGCACCACCGCTTGGACACCGGTAAGCAGGACATCGCCGTCGATTCGTTCGTATCGTTCGTCAAGAGTGAACGAGTCACGGTCAATACTCACGGCTTCACAATACCCCACTGAGTCGAGGCGAATACGAGCGTTCCAGCATCAATAGGATTGCGAGATGACTGCCACCGTCATGGCCCGTTCACCACATGAAATGATGGGGCACGGCGATCACTCCGCAGGTATGTCGATGGCGGCCATGGTACGAGACATGCGCAATCGATTCTTGGTCGCGGCATTGTTTTCGATCCCAATCTTGTTGTGGTCGGAAATTGGGCGCGACGTGTTGAATTTCAATGTAGTCGCCCCATTCAACTTTCGTGACGACATCTTCCAGCTCATACTGTCGCTTCCCGTAATCGGTTGGTCGGCTTGGATTTTTTTCGACGGGGCGGTGCGGGCACTGCGGGCTCGCACCCTAGACATGATGGTATTGGTCGCAGTCGGCGTTGGGTCGGGTTGGGTGTACTCACTCGGGGTCACACTGACCGGCGGTGGCGAAGTATTTTATGAAGCCGCCACCGTCTTGGCGGCGTTCGTATTACTAGGTCATTGGCTTGAAATGCGGGCTAGAGGCGGCGCGAGCGACGCGATCCGCAAATTGCTGGATCTCGCGCCGCCTCAGGCGGTCGTAATTCGCGACGGCGAAACCATAGAAATTCCCACTGCAGAAGTACAGGTGGGTGAACTTGTACTCGTTCGTCCGGGTGCCAAGGTTCCCGTCGACGGTGTCGTCGAAGATGGAGAAAGCGATGTCGACGAATCGATGGTCACAGGCGAAAGCCTGCCGGTGCACAAGGCACCGGGGTTTGCGGTAATCGGTGCAACTATCAATACAAACGGCAGTCTTCGAGTGCAAGCGACAAAAGTCGGAAGCGATACCGCGTTGGCGCAAATTGTCAGGCTGGTTCAAGACGCGCAGAACTCTAAAGCGCCCGGCCAACGCCTGGCAGATCGCGCGGCCTTCTGGCTCGTGCTTGTTGCCCTCGTTGGTGGAGCTCTGACTTTTGCGATCTGGCTTGCCGCCGGACGATCCGCATCCGAAGCGTTGCTGTTTGCCATCACCGTAGTAGTCGTCACATGTCCCGATGCCCTCGGGCTGGCGACGCCGACGGCGATCATGGTGGGCACCGGACTCGGGGCCGGTCGTGGCGTGTTGTTTAAGAATGCCACGGCAATCGAATCGGGAGCCAAGATCGACACGGTTGTGATGGACAAGACG
>CAYGOJ010000067.1:0-7351 GCA_964351545.1 uncultured Acidimicrobium sp. | reverse complement strand
ACGGTGTCGTTGGCGTTCTTGATTCGGGTTCGCAGCTCGCTCTTGACCGCCCTGTTGCGATCGGTGGCCTTGGCGTTGGTGAGAATTCGCTTCTTTTGACTCTTAATATTTGCCACTTCGGTAAACCTTGACTTTCGTGGACGACAACAATGTTGGATGCGGACGCTGAAGGCTAACAGCGACCTGCCAGTCAACCCAACTAGTCGATCCATCAGGTCAAGCCAACTGCCAGACCCGACAGTAGAATTTAGCGGTTACCCACAACAGAAACGGTCCGATGGATCTCGCCAGCATTCGCAATTTCTCGATTATTGCCCACATCGATCATGGCAAGTCCACACTTTCTGACCGCATTCTGGAAATAACCGGTGCAGTGGATGCGCGCGACATGCGCGCCCAGTACCTCGACTCGATGGACCTGGAGCGCGAGCGTGGGATAACGATCAAGGCACAAAATGTTCGGGTTCTGTGGCGAGACTCGGTGTTGCATCTGATCGACACCCCTGGGCATGTTGACTTCGGCTACGAGGTAAGTCGCTCTCTGGCGGCGTGCGAAGGTGTTGTCCTCGTTGTCGACGCGGCTCAGGGAATCGAGGCTCAGACCCTCGCAAATTGCTACCTGGCTCTGGAAAATAATCTTGAAATCGTCGCTGTCCTGAACAAAATTGACCTTCCGGCCGCGGATCCAGATCGATACGCAATGGAAATTGAAAAGATCTTGGGGATACCGGCAGAGGATATTTTGCGAATTTCGGCCAAAACAGGGGAGGGAATTCCCGAACTGCTCGACGCGGTCATCGCTCGAATCCCTGCCCCCGTTGGCGACCCGAATGCTCCATTGCAGGCGCTCATTTTTGATAGTCAGTACGACACGTATCGCGGAGTCGTTTCCAGCATTCGCGTGATGAACGGTCGATTGCGAAGCGGCAGCAAATTGCTGTTCATGCAGACGCGGGCGACGCATGAAATTATCGAAGTAGGTGCTCGAATGCCGGTTCCGACACCGGTCGATGAACTTGGGCCGGGCGAAGTGGGTTATCTAGTGGCGGGCATCAAGGATGTCGGCGAAGCTCGCAGCGGGGAGACGATCACCGAGTATTTGAATCCGGCGGAGGCGGCATTGGCCGGATACCGCGATCCGAAACCGATGGTGTTTTGCGGGTTGTTCCCGATCGATGCGGACGATTTTGAAACGCTGCGCGAAAGTCTGCAGCGTCTCAAGTTAAACGATGCGTCGATCGCCTATGAACCCGAGTCGTCCGGCGCGCTTGGCTTCGGTTTTCGTTGCGGATTCCTCGGGCTCCTACACATGGAAATAGTCAAGGAGCGTCTGGAGCGCGAGTTCAATCTTGCGCTTATCGCCACCGCACCTTCGGTTGAATACCATGTCCACAAAACCGATGGCGAAATGGAAATCGTAGACAATCCGGCGGATCTTCCTCCGACTGTGTACATCTCATCGATCGAAGAGCCGTATTTTCGGGTCAGCATCATTACTCCGACCGACTACACCGGTGCTTTGATGGAATTGTGTCAGTCGCGTCGAGGTGAACTGATCAAGCTTGAGTACCTGTCGCCAGAGCGAGTGGACATGAACTACAACATTCCATTAGCGGAAGTAGTAGTTGACTTTTTCGATCAGTTGAAGAGCCGGTCGCAGGGATACGCGAGTCTCGACTACGAACTCACCGGATATCGCACATCGGACTTGGTTCGGGTCGACATTCTTCTCAACGCGGTGCCGGCCGATGCATTTAGCACGATCGTGCATCGCGACAGGGCCTTTGACTACGGAAAGCGAATTTGCGAGAAACTTAAGGCGCTCATCCCGCGACAGATGTTTGACGTCCCAATTCAGGCGGCGGTAGGCGGGCGAGTGCTGGCTCGCGAAACAGTAAAGGCCAGGCGCAAAGATGTTCTCGCGAAATGCTACGGAGGGGATATTTCGCGTAAGCGAAAACTTTTGGAGAAGCAAAAAGAGGGCAAGAAAAAAATGAAATCCATCGGCAGGGTAGAGGTACCCGGCGACGTGTTTATCTCGGTACTCAAACTCGATGACTGAAATTTATGTCACATCGGCTAGTTCACACGGCGGAATGTTTCGCTCGCTCAAGTACTTCAATGCCAAACTATTTTTCGTAGGTTTGCTTGTATCGAATGTAGGAACTTGGATTCAACTCACTGCGACCTCATTTTTGCTCTATCGCCTGACCGGAAGCGCTACCGACCTCGGGATCAACTTGGCGTTGCAGTTCTTGCCGATGCTCCTACTTGGCGCATGGGCAGGAGCGTTGTCCGATCGACACGATCGGCGAACAACGACGATTATTACTCAATCGCTAATGGCGATTCAGGCGATCACAATCGGAGTTCTAGATCTCTCAGGAGTCATCAATCTTCCGATCGTCTATGTCCTATCTGGTCTGCTCGGCATCGTCGGTGCCATCGACAATCCGGCACGGCGAAGTTTGGTCACCGAACTCGTCGCCCCGGTCGACATGTCAAATGCAATGTCGCTGAACACAGCGGTGATGACCGGCTCGCGCATTTTTGGACCGGCCCTCGCGGCCATGCTTGTTGGTCCGCTCGGCACCGGTTGGTTGTTTATCGCCAACGGAGTGTCGTTTGCGGCGATGTTGTTTGCGCTATTCGGGTTGCGTCGGGACGAAATGCACAGGTCTCCGCCTCGCCCCGCCGGCGGTACGCCGGTTCGCGATGCGCTTCGATTCGTTCGTCACAACGAGCGATTGTTCCTATTGTTTATCGGTTTCACGATCGTGAGCACATTTTCATTCAATTACAACGTCGTTCTACCAAAACTTGCCGATGTGTCGTGGGGCGATCCCAACGCGTTTGGATGGGTGCTTGCAGTCACGAGCATTGGGAGTCTGCTCGGTTCACTGTTCACCGCTCGGATGCACCGCGTCACAAACGGTTGGGTGGCTGCCAACATCTTGATTCTTGGCGTCAGCAACATTGCCTTGGCGTGGTCGCCGAACATTTGGATTGCATTCGTTGCCGCTGTTCCGCTTGGATTTGGCGGCGCGGCAATGATTGCCGGCGCCAACAGCATTACTCAGGACGTGGCGCCTCCCGACATGCGTGGTCGTCTTCTGGCGCTCACGGCGGTGGCCTTTCTAGGTTCAACGCCGATCGGCGGTCCGATCACCGGTTGGATTGCCGATCACATCAGCGCATCTTGGTCGCTTGGTTATGGTGGGATCATTGCCGTAGTGACAAGCTTGTACATGCTGGCGCGGTTGAAGCGTTCGGTATCCTGAGAGTGATCCACTGATGCTTGACGAACGCAAAACAGCCATCCTCAGAGTCATCGTTGAGGAGTACATCTCCACGGCCCAGCCGGTGGGGTCGTCGCACATTGCCAAGTTGTCTGGCCTCACCGTTTCTCCGGCCACCGTGCGCAACGAAATGGCGACGTTGGAACATGAGGGATACTTGGCCGCGCCTCATACCTCGTCTGGCCGGGTCCCCACCGATAAGGGTTATCGTTTTTTCGTCGATCACCTCACCCCTGCTGGTCGACTCGATTCGGTGTCTCAGGCTCGAGTCGGAGAATTCTTTGACCACGCCCATGGTCGGCTTGAAGAGACTCTCCAGCACACGACCCTGTTGTTGGCACAGCTGACAAATTATGCGGCGGTCGTGTTGGGGCCCAAGCACGAAGTAGCGGTTGTTCGCTCAGTCCAACTTGTCGGCTTGTCCGCGCACCTCGCCACCGCAGTCATCGTGCTTTCAAACGGCGTGGTAGAGAGCGAGCCAATCGAGTTGGCGGAGTCAACAACGGACGAACTTCTGGCCGTGGCCACTTCCTGTCTGAGCGTGGCAATGGTGGGCCGCGCTCTCGATGCCAACAACGCGCCAAGTCCGACCGGAGACTCTCGAGCCGACGCATTGGTGTTACAGGTCATCGAAACCTTGGGCACGCGTCGGTCCGATGAATCGGTTTTTGTCGGCGGAGCGTCGGCAATGGCACAGGCGTTTGACGCCGTCGACATCGTGCGCTCGGTGTTGCACACCCTCGAGCAGCAGTATGTCGTCGTCTCCCTCGTTCGGGACATGCTCAACCGCGGGCTCGCAGTAGCCATCGGGGCCGAGCACGGAATCGAGCCACTTGCCGCTTGTTCGATGGTCCTTTCGCCGGTGATCTCCGAGGGCGCGACCGTTGGCATGGTCGGTGTACTTGGACCAACCCGGATGAACTATCCCCAGGCACTTGCCACGGTGGAAGTTGTGAGCGACCGACTAGGTCGTCGCATCACCGAAGGTTAAGACATTCATGACCAACGAATTTTACGAACTACTCGGCGTGCCGCGAACCGCATCCGCCGCCGACATAAAGAAGGCGTATCGCAAGAAGGCCCGCGAACTTCATCCGGATGCAAATCCGGGTACACCGGAGACCGAAAATAAATTTAAAGAAGTGAGTCATGCCTATGAGGTTCTGTCCGATCCAGAGACGCGCGCCCGTTACGACCAATTCGGCGAGGCCGGAATTGGTGGCAAAGGCGGCGGAGATCCGTTTGGCGGTGGAGGCGTAGGCGACATCTTTGATGCATTTTTCGGTGGGGGATCACCGTTCGGCGGAGGCGCTCAGCGCGGACCGGCCGGACCGCCTCGCGGTCAAGACATCGAAACGATTGCCGATATCACACTCGAAGAGTCGGTGTTTGGTTGCAAAACCGAGGTGAAGGTGCGAACAGCAATTCGCTGTGACGATTGCGGCGGCAGCGGCGCGGCGAAAGGAACCAAAGCCTCGACCTGTGCGGATTGCGGCGGTTCTGGTCAGGTTCGGCGCGTGCGCCAAAGCATTCTTGGTCAAATGGTGACGACCGCCGCCTGCACAAAGTGCGGTGGAATGGGTGAAGTCATTGCCAACCCATGTACAGCGTGTCGGGGCGATGGTCGCATCCTTAAGGAAATGTCGTACCAAGTCGATGTTCCGGCCGGAGTAGATAGTGGTCAAACACTCAGGCTTTCAAATCGCGGAGCCGTTGGCATTCGCGGTGGCGCAAATGGTGATCTGTATGTCCACATTCGTGTTGCCGAGCATGCGACATATCGGCGAGAAGAAGACGATCTCGTCACCGATGTGATGGTGTCGATTGCACAGGCGGCTCTCGGAACTCAATTCACACTCACCACTCTCGATGGCGACGAAGATCTTGTGATTCCTGCCGGCGTACAGCACGGTCGTGAATTCATACTTCGTGGTCGCGGGGTGCCGCGCTTGACGCAGGGCGGTCGTAGCCGTGGACGGGGAAACCTGCGGGCGCGAGTGTCGATCGAAGTTCCAACAGAATTGTCGGACACCGAAAAGGAACTCTTGCGTCGATATGCCGAGGAACGCGGTGAGCCAATTGCCGCCGCCGATAGTGGCATCATGTCGCGAATCAAATCTGCATTTTCGTGAAGTCGGAACTTCGCCACTCGGCCGCCCATGTTTTTGTCGACGATCTTTCTGCTCCGCTGCTAAGCGAAGGCGATCGTCACCACGTCTTGCGCGTACTTCGAATCGAAGCACACCAATGCGTGTCCGTGTCCGATGGTCGCGGCTCGTGGAGTCTTGCCAATGTTCGTCTAAATGGCGAACTCGAATTGATCGGCGAGCGGATGTCGGTACCCGCACCCACAACAACGCTGACCGTCGCTTTTGCTCCGACCAAAGGCGATCGGCCAGACGACGTGGTGCGCAAGCTCACCGAAATCGGGATAGATCGAATTATTCCAATTTCCGACTCCCGACGCGGAGTGGTTCGATGGGACGACTCGAAAGCAAGCAAACATATTGCTCGTCTAAAGCGCATTGCACGCGAATCGGCGATGCAGTCGCGACGGGTCTGGCTGCCCGAGGTTATGCTTCCCTGTGCGCTTGTCGAAGTTGTCACCAAGTTTCAGGCCGCCCTTGCCGATCCAAGTGGTGTTCGAGTCGGACCACATCACACATGCATCGCCATTGGTCCAGAAGGCGGATTCAGTTCTGACGAATTTGAACTTTCGGATCAACACGTCTCGCTTGGCGACAGCGTGATGCGGGGAGAAACCGCTGCAATAGTTGCCGGCGTACTGATGAACGCACAGCGCAGGGAGGAATCATGACCGAATCGGATGATGACCTCGCCTCCACCTCGCCCTACACCCGACTAGTCGGCGAACGACTGCGCAATATTCGCCTGCAGAAGAATCTCTCGCTCAATGAGGTTGAGCAGCAGTCCGACGACGAATTCAAAGCCTCGGTATTGGGTGCATATGAACGCGGAGAGCGGTCTATTTCGGTGCCACGACTCGAGCGGTTGGCAAGGTTCTACGGCGTCACGATTGACCAGCTTCTACCTCGGGACACGCAGCGAAGTGACGACAATCGAAGTAGTGAACAGGTGTCGAAAAAATTAAGAATCGATGTCTCCAAACTCCTTTTGCTCAAGGATGAGAAGTTCAAATTGCTCGCAAGTTTCCTTCGACTCATTCAGGTTCAACGGCAAGACTTCAACGGCAAGGTGATTACCGTTCGCGAACATGACGTGCGGGCAATTGCCGTGATGTTAGATGTGAACGTAGAAGATGTTGGCGTCATTCTCGGTCAACTCGATCTGCTGTTCACCCCGCCGACTTCGTAGGTCGCCGTTTGCCACCGAGCACGCAATCTCACGGGGTGTACCTGCACATTCCATTTTGTGCCAAGCGATGCGACTATTGCGCATTCGCCACCTTCACCGATCGTCATCATCTCACTAGCGCGTATCTGGAAGCGATGCGTACGGATATTCGTCGCACCGTAGACGCCGGAATGCCGCTCGCCACAACCGTGTTCGTCGGCGGCGGGACACCGTCAATGGTTTCGGCTCAAGAACTTATGTCGGTGCTCGGAGATATTCCGCTCGCGCCACACGCCGAGGTCACCGTCGAATGCAATCCCGACGACATCACAACCGAAATGATGAGTATCTATCGCGCGGGCGGTGTTAATCGCGTCAGCATCGGGGTGCAGTCCACCGTTCCCCACGTGCTCAACGCTTTAGGTCGCACCCACAATCCCGACAATGTGCAGCGCGCTGTCGAGGCGGTACGAAAGGCCGGGTTCACATCGTTCAATCTGGACATCATTTACGGTGCCGCGGGTGAGACACTTGACGACTGGCGAAAGACCGTCGGCGACATCGTTGCCCTCGACCCTCCACATGTGTCGGCATATGGCCTAACGGTGGAAGCCAATACGCCGCTCGCCACCCAACCGCACCGGCACCCCAATGACGATGACCAGGCCGATAAGTACGAAATTGTCGATGACGCGTTTTCCAAGACTGGGCTTGTCAATTATGAAATATCCAACTGG
>CAYGOJ010000066.1:0-7690 GCA_964351545.1 uncultured Acidimicrobium sp. | reverse complement strand
ACAATGCCGATCACAACAGGTACCCATATGCGTCGAGTCTGATTCGTCAAGGAGTTAGTCGTTTCACCGGCACTTGAATCTCAGTTACGCATCTGGGCTAGAAATCCGCTGAGCCGGCGGGAGGCTCCACGTGGCATGACGGCGGAAAGCGCGCTGAGACCTTTGTAGAGCGCACCCGGAATTGCCAGCGCATCACCTTTAGCGACGGCATCGAGGCCGGCCATGGCGACATCACGAGGTCGGAGCCAGGCAAATTCAGGAAATTTTGATTCCAGTCCAGTTGTATTCGATATTTTCTGGAACTCGGTGTGCGTCAGTCCGGGGCACAGGGCCGTTACCCGGACTTTGGTTCCGCGCAGTTCCTCGTGCAACGCCTCGGTAAAGCTTGTGACATAGGCCTTGGTGGCCGCATACACGGCAAGACCTGGGTTGGGTTGAAAACTTGCCACGCTTGACACATTCAGCAAATACCCATATCCCCGCCTGCGCATCACACGCACGGCAGCATGCGATATTCGCGTTAGGGCCAGCACATTGAGTCGAATCTCACTGCTCAGTCGATTGATATCCAGATCTGAGACAAGACCCGAAGAACCAAATCCCGCATTATTTACAACGAGATCAATCGGCATTTTAGTTTCATCCGAAATGCGAAACTCGACCAGTCCGACCCCAGCATCCGTGGAGAGATCGGCGATGATGACTTCTACATTTGGATACTTGACCGCCAGCGCGCTGAGTCGATCACCTCGCCGGGCCACTACAACGAGCGGAACATGAGATTCGCCGAGTATGTGCACGAACTCCTCACCAATACCACTCGAAGCTCCTGTGATCAGCCCACATGTGAACGGAGAGGTCTCGCTCACAGCAACATACTTAGTGTGCCGATGAGCGGCTTTCGGCTAGCCCACCTGCTGCGGCGAGTCGTACATGGGAACGCCGAAGCGCAGACTCGACCGTCGCGTCATGTTCGCTTCGCATCGCCTCTTCCGCTCGTTCTTGAGCCCGCCGAGCGCGTTCGATGTCGATTTCGCCCGATAGCTCAGCCGCGTCCGACAAGATCGTCACATGATCCGGTGCCACCTCGACAAACCCGCCATGCACGGCAAGGTCTTGGACCGTACCGTCGATCAGGTAGATCCGCGTGTGATTTTCTACCAAGGCGCCCAAGAACGAGGCGTGCCCCGGTAAAAATGCGATCTCACCGCCATCCACAGTGCGAGTAATGACTTGACGCGCTTCGCCCGAAAACAGCACACGCTCAGGCGATACCACTTCAACGCGAAGTGTGCCCGACTCGGCCATTACGCGGCCGATTCCTGCAGGGACTTCGACTTGGCCAAGACCTGCTCGACTCCACCGACGTTGAGGAAAGCCTGTTCTGGAATTTCATCCAGTTCTCCCTTAATGATTGCCTCGAAGCTCTCGACGGTCTCGGCCGTCTTGACGTATTCACCCTTCACTCCGGTGAATACTTCCGCAACAAATAGCGGTTGAGACAAGAATTTTTGCACCTTGCGAGCTCGAGAAACGGTGAGACGGTCTTCTTCAGAGAGTTCATCAAGGCCCAAAATTGCAATGATGTCCTGCAACTCCTTGTACCGCTGAAGAATTTCCTGCACTCGACGCGCCACGTTGTAGTGCTTTTCGCCCACCACCTCGGTCGACAGAATTGTCGAAGTAGACGCCAATGGATCCACTGCTGGATAGATTCCGAGCGAAGCGATGGTTCGCGATAATTCGGTCGTGGCATCCAAGAACGTAAACGTCGTGAACGGGGCCGGATCGGTGTAGTCATCCGCTGGTACATACACCGCCTGCAAAGAGGTGATCGAACGACCGCGTGTCGAGGTGATCCGCTCCTGCAACTGGCCCATTTCATCGGCGAGCGTTGGCTGATAGCCCACGGCCGACGGCATGCGTCCGAGCAAGGTCGATACCTCAGAGCCGGCCTGAACGAATCGGAATATGTTGTCGACGAACAACAACACATCTTGATTTTTGACGTCACGGAAATATTCGGCCATGGTCAACGCAGATAGGGCCACTCGAAGTCGCACGCCAGGCGGCTCGTCCATTTGGCCGAACACGAGCGCCGCCTTTTCGAATACTCCGGACTCTTCCATCTCGAGAAGCAGGTCGGTACCTTCACGAGTGCGTTCACCCACGCCAGCGAACACTGACACGCCGCCATGGTTTGATGCGACGCGATTAATCATCTCGGTGATGAGAATTGTCTTGCCGACACCCGCACCTCCGAACAGTCCGATCTTGCCACCCGCTAAATATGGCGTAAGCAGATCGATCACCTTGATACCGGTCTCGAACATTCGAATCGATGGTTCCAAAGTGTCGAAGGCAGGAGCCGGACGATGAATCTCCCATCGTTCGGCATCTTTGAATTCAGCGTTATCGCCATCAAGACAATCGCCCCATACGTTCCATACATGTCCAAGTGTGATGTCGCCAACCGGCACGGTGATGCCCCTGCCCGTATCTCGTACCGGAGTACCTCGGCGCAACCCGTCGGTCGGCTTCATGCACACCGCGCGCACACGACTCTGACCAATCTGCTGGGCGACCTCGGCCAAGATCACATTGGGCTTGCCATCGACAGTAACGGTGAATTCAAGTGCCCTATTGAGCTCTGGAAGCGACCCGCGGGGAAACTCGACGTCAATTACCGGACCGGCAATTGCCACGACTCGACCATCTTTGCGATCCGTGGCTGGGGTGGCTGTGGTTGTGCTCATATGTTGCTCCTGTTTCTAGAACTATTTTCGGGATCCGAGGGCTTCGGCTCCACCAACAATTTCCATAATTTCGGTCGTAATCGAATCTTGACGGGCACGATTCATGATCCGCGAGAGGCTCTTAATAATTTCGTCGGCATTATCGGTGGCCGATTTCATCGCCCGCTGTCGAAATGCATGCTCGCTTGCCGCCGCGTTGAGCAAGGCGGCATACACACGCGCCTCGACATAGCGAGGCAGCAATGTATCGAGAATGATTTCCGGCTCCGGCTCGAATTCGTATCCACCGGCGGCCGTACTTGGTTTGCCGTCTCCACCTTCAACAACTTGCGATTCCAGCGGCACGAGTGGCCGTCGCACGACTTCCTGATTGCCGGAAGATACGAATCGGGTGTATACCAGCTCGACCCGATCTACCTCGCCCGCAAGGAACAGCCCCGTCACGAATTCGCCGATGCGCTTGGCATCGGCGTAACTTGGCGCATCAGAAAATCCGGAAAAACCCTGTGTTAATTTATAGCCGCGAAAACGAAAGAACGATGCGGCTTTACGACCGACTGGCACCACTACATAATCTTTTCCGGCCAGAACATCGGCCTTGATCTCTCCCTCTGTGGCTCGCAATACACCAGCGTTATATCCGCCACACATTCCTCTATCCGCGGTGATGGCGACATAACACGCGGTTCGAATGTTTTCGCGTTGGTTGAGAAAAACCGAGGAACTTACGGCGCGCCCGGCGGACAAATCCTTGACAACTTCGGTGATGCGTTCGCTATAGGGAATGGCAGCTATCACTCTTTGCTGAGCCTTGACAATGCGCGAGGCAGCAATGAGTTCCATGGCCCGAGTGATTTTCTTCGTCGCCTGCACGGATCGAATTCGTCCGCGCAGAATGCGCTCTTGTCCACCTGCCATATCAGTCTTACTCCGTCGCCAATGTCTTGGTGCTTGCGGCGTCGCCGACTTCTCCGGCATCCGTACGCGTTGGATCGGCTGAAATCGATGATGTCGTGGCGACGAAAGACTGTTTGAACGCAATGACTATGTCGCCCAGGTCTTTTGGCACGTCTGCCTTCGGATCTTGCCTAATTCCGGCGAGTACCGAGGAATGACGCGAGCGCATGTGCTCGAGAAATTCATTCTCGAATCGACGAATATCGCTCACCGCGATGTCATCTAGATGACCTTTTGTCCCGGCAAAAATTGACACGACCTGTTCCTCCACCGGCATTGGGCTGTTCAACGGCTGCTTGAGCAATTCCACAAGTCGATAGCCGCGTTCCAACTGCGCCTTGGAAATGGGATCCAATTCAGAGCCAAATGTGGCGAAGGCCTCGAGTTCACGAAATTGAGCTAGATCAATTTTCAAAGTTCCCGCCACGCTCCTCATCGCTTTGATCTGGGCGTTGCCTCCCACGCGTGAAACCGAAATACCGACATCTACCGCCGGTCGCACCCCCGACTTAAACAAATTGTCTTTCAAGTACACCTGTCCATCGGTAATCGAAATCACGTTGGTCGGAATGTAGGCCGATACGTCATCGGCTTTTGTCTCGATCACAGGTAGTGCCGTCAATGATCCTGCCCCATTGGCGTCGTTGAGTTTTGCTGCCCGTTCTAGCAATCGGCTGTGGAGGTAAAACACGTCGCCCGGGTACGCCTCGCGACCCGGTGGCCGACGAAGCAGCAACGACATCTGGCGGTACGCCTCCGCCTGCTTGGATAGGTCGTCGTACACCACGAGCGCATGCTCGCCATTTTCCATCCAGTGCTGACCCATGGCGCAACCGGTGTATGGCGCTAAATATTTGAACGGAGCCGGCTCCGACGCCGGTGCTGCAACGACCACCGTGTACTCGAGTGCACCATGTTGCCGTAACACTTCAACCGTCTGGGCAATCGTCGAACCCTTTTGTCCAATTGCCACATAGATACATTTCACGCCGAGACCGCGTTGATTGATGATCGTGTCGATGGTGATTGTGGTTTTGCCCGTCTTGCGGTCACCGATGATTAGCTCGCGCTGGCCCCGACCTATTGGTGTCATTGCATCGATTGCTTTGATTCCGGTTTGCAGAGGCTCGTGTACCGGCTTGCGACCCATGATTCCTGGCGCCTGCACTTCGACACGACGGGATATAGCCCCGACTATGTCGCCTTTGCCGTCGATCGGATGACCAAGTGGGTTTACGACCCGACCCAACATCGCATCGCCAACCGGAACCGACAAAATTTTGCCGGTGGCTTTGACGGGTTGTCCCTCTTCAATTCCATCCGAATCGCCAAGGACTACAGCACCAATCGAGTCCTCATCCAAGTTCAGCGCCAGGCCGACCGACCCGTCGGCGAACTCGAGCAATTCATTGACCGCGCAATCTGGCAATCCGCTGACGCGAGCAATACCGTCACCGACCTCGGTAACTCTGCCTACGGTTCGCGCCTCAACCGAGGGCTTGTATCCCTCGAGTCCCTTGGTAATCGCATTAGCAATATCGCTTGCGGAGAGTGTTATTTCAGCCATGATTATTGTCCCTTCAGACTCGCGACTTCAGTTGTTCAAGACGGGTACGCACCGTGTCGTCGATGACTTCGTCACCAACCGTTGCCACCAAACCGCCGATCACCGAAGGGTCGACGACAACCTTGAGATTGACTTGCCTACCTGTGGCCTTTGTGAGCGCGGCCGCTAGTCGCTTCTGCTGATCTTCAGTCAGTTCGACGGCACTTCGAACTTCGGCAACTTCTAGTTTCTTTTCGCTCGAAGCGCGCTTGACTAACGTGTCGATGATCGCCGGCAGATCACGCGACTTTCCACTTCCGACAACGAGAGACACCAATTGAACTGTCGTATTGTTGGCCTTGCCGCCAAGTAGTTGCTCAATAATGCCTTGACGGCGTTCCGTCGGAATTGTGGCGTCGGTCAGCGTGCTGCGAAGTTGTTCATTTGACTCAAACGCACGAGCCATCCGGAACAATTCGTTTTCAACGACATCCATGTGGCCCTCGGCCTGGGCAATTTCAAACAGCGCGCGTGCATATGCCTCGATACTGGCGTTGCTCATCGGCTTGCTCCCACACTCGTTATAAATGCCTCGATTAGTTCTTGCTTGGTATGGTCGGTCAACGTCGCTTGCACAACCGTCGGCACCGCCAGGGATGCAAGTAGCGCGATCTCGGCACGCAATTCTTCGGTCCCTCGACCACGTGCGGCCGTCAAGTCGGCCACAGCCTTGGTTTCCAGATCTGCAACTTCGCCGGCGATTCGGACCCGACCGTCCGCAATCAACGCCGCGGCTTGGACATCTGCTTCGGCGAGCAAACGGGATCGTTCAGCCTCAATATCGCCAAGTGCTTTTCGAATTTCGGCGGCATCGCTCTCGGAAATTGTGCGGGCCTGAGCCGCCCCATCGAGTTCCTTTTGAATTCTCTCGGTACGCGCAGCCATGGCTTTTTTCGCCAATGGTCCTGCAAATTTGTACAACAACCCAAAGACCAACAGCGAAGACAGTCCACCGTAGATAATTTCGGCAGTTTCAGGAAGGAGCCAATGGTGAGTGACGGTTGGATCTTCCGAAGCCAACAGGGAAACGAGGCGAATGCTCATGCACTGACTCCTGTTGCCATTGCTTGACTAACAGCGTTTCGAACTACAGATGCATCGGGACTCTTGCCGACCGCAATCTGCGTTGTTCGTTCGGTAACGGTGGCAACCGCGGAGGCGACTTGATCCCGCATCGCCAATCGTGCGGCGGCCGCTTCAGATTCAGCGGTGGCGCGTTGCCGAGCAATTCGTGCATTTACCTCGGCGATTGCGGCGGTGCGCTCCGAGTCGAGCACCTGCCGTGCCTGGTCGATACGAATCGCTGCCTGATTTCGAATTTCCGCCATCGCCGATTCGTACTGTGAGACTTCGGCGCGCGCATTTATGCGTGTGGCATCCGCATATTCGAGATCGGATTGAATGCCGTTGTACCTAGCATTCATGCCTTTTTTCAGTTTTGGAAATAGGAAAAGTCGCATCAGGACTAGAAACACCAGAAACGACCCAGCGCCCCACATCAGCTCCTTGCCTTCCGGCGAGATGGGGTTAGGTCCAGTGACCGAAACTTCCTCGGCCGTGGCTTCTGCGGTCTTCGAGCCAGAGAATACCTGCGCGCGCACCAGGTGTCCCTGCCACGAGGTGACATGGATGATCATTGTGAGAGCTCCTGATCTTTGCGCTTGGTTCGGCTGTTGCTATGCACGTGCGTGTCGGGTTCCGAAGGAATTGCTCAGGCGTACTTGAGCAAAATAAATACGACGAATCCGATCAGCGCCAGCGCTTCGGTAAAGGCAATTCCGAGAAACATCGTGGTGCGAACCATTCCGGCCGATTCTGGCTGGCGGGCCATTGCTTCGATGGCCTTACCAAAGATAATTCCGATGCCGATGCCCGGTCCGATTGCCGCGAGACCGTAGGCGAAACCTGCCGAGGCGGCAGCGGCAACATTTTTTGCCTCTGCAGGATCAACGACGGCCGCCGCAATTCGAGATAACGCTTCCATGTCTATGTGTCTCCTGTTGTTAGTTGGTTATTTATTAGTGATCAGAGTGGACGGCGCCGGCGATGTACACCGCGGTGAGAATGGTGAAGATGTAAGCCTGCAGGAATCCGACAAGAAGCTCGAAGGCGGTAAGAAAAATCAGCATGAAAAATGGGAGTACCCCGAGCGGAACCAGAAATAATTGCTGAGTTCGCGCTTGAAACAGTGCCTCAGAAAGGAGAGCAAAAATCACAAGCAGAAGGTGGCCGGCCAACATATTGGCGAAAAGTCGCACCATCAGCGAAAACGGTCTGACAATTAACGTCGAAATAAATTCAATTGGTGTCACCAACGCATACAGCGCCTTTGGAACGCCCGGAGGGAACAGCACCGACCTGAAATACCCGA
>CAYGOJ010000065.1:1097-7777 GCA_964351545.1 uncultured Acidimicrobium sp. | reverse complement strand
TCGCGTGCGACATCGATGATGGTCCCCGGAGGAGCGTCAGCGGCGGCGGCTTCGTGTACACCAACCTCGAAACGGTCGCGGTCGGTGTGGTGTTGAAGGTGTCGAAGTTGGCCACGCAATCGCTGCGGCCGGAAGAGATCATCGCCAAATTGAAGCAGCACCCTGCGATCGCGCCTTTGATCGAGGGCGGCGAGATCAAGGAATACTCGGCGCACCTGATCCCCGAGGCCGGGTTGGCGATGATGCCGAAGATGACCACCGACGGAATGCTCGTGGCCGGTGATGCCGCCGCGCTGTGCCTGGCAGCCGGCATCTGGTTGGAAGGTGTCAACTTCGCGATGGCCAGCGGCATGTATGCGGGCGAGGCTGCCGCCGAAGCAATCCAGGTCGGCGACGTCGGCAAACGCGGCCTGGCCGGCTATCAGCGTCGGCTGAGCAGCACCTTCGTCCTGCAGGACCATCGCAAGTTGCGGCGTGCACCGCAATTGGTTTTGTCCGATCGTGTTCAGCACATGTATCCACAACTCGTCGCCAGCGTTGCGGAGCGAATGTTCAGAGTGGACAATCCGCTGCCGAAACCCGGACTGCGCAAGATCTTTGCCGAGGAACGAAAACGGCTCGGCATACGCACCCGTGATCTGCTTAAGGACGCATACGACGGTTTCAGGAGTTTCGGATGACGATACAAATTTCATTCGAGGAGCGAATGGACACCGTTGAATTTCGAATTCACAAATCTCCGCACATCATTGTTGATACAACCGTGTGCGCGACATGCCCGTCCCGCGAGTGCATTGTCGCCTGTCCGGCAAACCTTTTCGTGCCGACGGCGGACGGCGGGATCGTGTTCAACTACGAACTGTGTTTTGAATGTGGAACTTGCTACATGGTGTGCAACAAGGAAGGCGCGCTGACTTGGAACTATCCACTGGGTGGGCACGGCGTGGTTTTCCACCGAACGTGAGCAAGTTGGGATGAAACAGTGAGCTTCGTTGCTGTGTGCATGAAATGGGTTCCCGGCCGGCCAGAGATTGATCCACTGAGTGGACAAGTCCACACACCCGCAAGTCGATTCGGCGGCATTTCTCTCGCTGATCAGTCCGCACTTGAAGTTGGATTGCAACTCGGAGCTCTCCGATCAATGGATGTAGTAGCCATCACGGTTGGCGGTGCTCAGTGCGAGCAGACTCTGCGCGACGCAATGGCCGCCGGCGTCCGGCGAGCGATCCGAATTGACGCCGCCGACTCACTGTCTAGTGCAGAAACCGCTCGAGTTCTTGCGCTGTCCCTCGGTCATGCCTCGACCATCGTGTGTGGCGACTATTCAAACGATCGGGGAAGCGGAAGCGTTCCCGCCTTTCTTGCTGCCGAGCTTGGCATTTGTCAGGCGCTCGGGGTTGTATCACTCACCGCTCAAACGAACGATTTGCTCGTCACCAGACGACTTGATGGAGGGCGTCGGGAACACCTTCGCGTCTGCGACAGGGCAGTCATTTCGGTTGAGGGTTCGGTTGCTCAATTACGACGAGCGACTCTGGCCACAACATTGGCTACTCGAAACAGTGAAATCGAAGTAATCAGTCCACCACTCACACTTGAGCGTTCTATTTCAACCAGCAAGCCATTCCGCCCGAGACCTCGAACGCTGGCAATGCCCAAAGGCGAAACAACTTTGGAGCGATTGAATTCGATCACGAACGTTGCCACGACCAGTACCCGAGGCGAGCAAATTGAACTTGGTCCTGAAAAATCTGCCGAGTACATCCTGCGAACTCTTACTCGATGGGGTTACATCGAGTAGAAAGCAAGTATCAGCGTGAAAGTAGCAACGCATCACTCTCGTTTTGTCGTCGACTCCTCGTGGCGGCGAACTTCAGATGGCTTCGTCGTATTTGGCGGTTCGCCGATCAAAATGTTTCGCCTGGGGCAAGCGGGAGTCCAAGTTGCCGAACTCATTGAGCAAGGCCAAACGCTCCCTAGAGGGCACGAACAACTGACCGAGCGACTCCTCGACGCGGGGGCGATTCACCCACTCTTCGATTCGCACGCTGAACTTCCATTCCGCCTTCGAGATATCACCGTTGTCATACCCGCATTTGTTCGCTCGGCAATTGAGGCGTCCAAACTCGGCAAACTTGTGTCGCAATGTGAAGGCGTAGCCGAAATCATCGTCGTCGACGATTGTTCATCCCACGCCTTGCCGACACTCGACAGGTCAACAGTCGTCACTCTCCGCACTAACTCCGGCCCGGGTTCCGCTCGCAACGCGGGCCTCTCTCACGTCGCCACTCCGCTCGTCGCCTTCATTGACCTCGATGTCACATTGGGCGCTGCAACGCTGCAGGAACTACTTCCTTACTTCGTCGATCAACGACTGGGACTAGTCGCTCCGCGCGTGATATCCGAAGATTCGAGTACAACAATCGACAAGTATGAACAAGTCCGCTCGCCTCTCGACTTAGGCACAATCGAGGCACGCATTGCACCCGGAACCCGCGTCAGCTATGTGCCCTCAGCAATGTGGCTCTGCCGCACGGAAGCCATTCGTGCAGTCCACGGTTTCGACGAGTCTCTCCGGTTCGGCGAAGACGTTGACGCGCTGTGGCGAGTGATCGGCGCGGGATGGCGATGTCGCTACCAGCCACAGGTCATGGTTAGTCATCGAACTCGAACAACACTGCAAGACTTTTTCACTCAGCGAAGAATGTATGGACATTCAGCGGCCGAACTTGCATCAAGGCATCCCGGTTCGGTCGCGCCCGTTCGGGTGAGTTGGCACAGTGCCGGCATGTGGGGCCTGATTGCTTGTGGTTTTCCAATTCTTGGTGGGGTCCTCTGTACTTACACGGTTCTCGCTCTTCGGCGCAAACTTCGTGACATACCGAATTCGTTGGAAGAGTCGATTCGACTCGCCGGACTTGGCAATCTCCACGCAGCACGAATTTTGGCTAGCGCTATCACCAGAGCGTGGTGGCCGCTCGCTGCGATCATTGCGCTATTTTCGCGAAGGGCTCGAACGGTGTTGATTGCCGCGGCGGTGATTCCAGCAATGTACGAGTGGTGGTCGAAGCGACCGCCACTTGATCCCCTGCGTTATCTGGCTCTTAGAGCAATCGACGATGCAAGTTACGGAGTTGGAGTATGGGAAGGAGCAATCGCTCAGCGAAGTGCCGACGCGCTTATGCCGGATTTGGCTACGTGGTCAACACACGCGAATTGAAATTGTTGCACTCTTCACACACACTCTGGGGAATCACACCAAGCCCCATGAGTCGGCCAAACACGATACAACCGAGACAGATTGCAAATGCCGCTTCCAAAAACGCGGCAACTGCTAGCAAAGCGATGACGATACGAGCCGCTGTCATGGCATCTGCCAATGCGAGCACGGTGGCACCAAGCGTGAACGCTGCACCAATGCCTTGAGCAAATCGTTTTGGTGGTCCGGGAACAAATCGATGCTGCACGTTGAGTCGTGGAGTTATCACCTGAGTGACGAATCGAGCCAAAGGACTAAATGTCGGCCCGCTCGTAACACGGGCCACAAATCCATATGTCAGAACAGCGAGGACAAATGGATTGCCGGTGAGAGCAAATGTTGTGCCCATAATGACGACACCGGTGGCCACCAATCGGGCTGATGTTTCGTTGACCGGATGCGGAAAACCAAACAGTTTTGTCATGGTTTTAGCCTAGGTGGCGAATGTTGACTTACCAAGTCGGGATTCAATGAAGAGCCGTACTTGCGGCGCTACCGTCAAGTCGCATGACTCTCCGGCTCAGCGTAACGAGCGGGACATGGCACGACAGAGTCGCCCAAGTTGCGGAGTCCTTTGACAACCTGGTTCCGGTAGTCAAGGGCAACGGTTACGGCTTTGGACTGGCCGCGCTCATGCCTCACGCCGCCAAGTTGTCAGACACCGTCGCCGTTGGCTCTGTGTTCGAAGTCCATGCGGTGCCTTCTACACACACCGCAATGGTGCTTACCCCGGCCGGGGCGGAACTACAGACCTCGTTACCGAAACAAACCGTGTTGACAGTCGGCTCACTTCACCACGTCGATGCTTTGCAACAGGCGGGTTGGCGGGGCCCGGTCGTCGTGAAATTGCAGTCGAGCATGCTTCGATACGGAGTATCGGCAGACGAGTTGGAGCCGCTCCTCGAATCGATAAAGCGAGCCGGACTAACTCAAGTTGGTTGGTCCGTGCACCCACCGCTGGCCGACCAGTCGGGAGATCACATTGAGGATGTCACGACTTGGCTCTCCCACATTGATTCTCAATTTCCGCTCTACGTGAGTCACGTCGCACCAAATGGTTTGCAAACTTTGCGAAGCACATTCCCGAACCACCAGATCGTCGCTCGCGTGGGAACGGCGTTGTGGCTTGGTGACAAGAAGGATTTCCAGTTGAATGCCGATGTGCTCGACGTACATCGAGTGAAGAAAGGTATGACCGCTGGGTATCGCAGTGTAGAAATCACGGAGGACGGTTCACTCGTAATAGTGGGCGCGGGAAGCAGTCATGGAGTTCATCCAGTTGGAGACCAATTGAGCCCGTTTCACTTTCAGCGCACCAGACTCCCTCTCTTGGAACCCGTGCACATACACTCATCAATGCTGTTTGCCGCCTCCAATTCACCGTGTCCAATAGTTGGCGACCTCGTCGAAGTCCAACAACCACTCACCAGAGTGGCCGTCGACACCATTTACTGGACGTGAATCAAACGACCGCCACCCCTCGCACAGTTAATAGACGCGACCCGACGCTTGACGTCGCTCGGGCGGTGGCAATGATCGGCGTCGTCATACTCAATTACCACTCGTATCTCAATGGTGCATTGGCGTGGCGTCCATACAATCCATCGCAGTGGGAACGACTATTTAATCCAGGCGGTGGCGTACTTACGACGCGCTTTGCGGCCGTATTTGTTTTGGTCGCGGGAGTGGGTGTATCACTGATGACCCGCAAAAGTCGAATATCCAATGACCCGACCCAATTGCGACAAGACCGGCTTCGACTCTGGCGTAGGGGCTTACTGCTTTATGTTGTTGGCTATGTCGTGCAATGGATCTGGCCCGGCACGATTCTCTTCTATTACGGCGCTTTCTTTATTGTCGCTGCGCTCATATTTTCCCGCCCCACCAATCAACTTTTGGCCATTGGATTCGCCACAGCAATTGCGGCGGCGATGCTGGCATGGTGGCGAATGGAGCAGGCAATTGATGGAAATTTCACCACTTGGCTCGACCCGGCCAATATCGATTCCCCCCGCAACTTAATCATCCGCACATTCGTCGCCTATACCCATCCGTTGTTCCCATGGTTGCTGTTCTTCATCGTCGGAATTGTTTTAGGACGTCATATCCATCGACTCGCCGAATTTCGGCATCGACTGATGCTGGGCTCTGGTCTAATTTTGACCGCAACTTATGCGATCAATGCCTACTTCGTCGCCGACCCGCCAAAGACAACCCATGATCGGTTGATCGCGACCGTTCTTTCTACCCGACCATACGATCGCGGTTTGCTTTACTCGATCGGAACGCTGGCCAGTTCGGTTCTTGTTCTGTGCGTCATATCAATCTTTGTTGAATACCTTCGTGAGAATTCTGTCGTCGATGTTCTGGCGCTTGCCGGACAGATGTCGCTGTCCATCTATTTGGCACACATTTTGTTCTTTAATTTGATCGTCCATCGACTTCATTTAGTTGGCTCGACCGGTCTCGACTCCGCCCTCGGATTGTCCTTGCTGTTCTATGCAATGGCAATTCCGATGAGTGCGCTTTGGCGAAAATACATCGGGCGCGGGCCGGCCGAGGTTGTGTACCGCTCGTTCGGTGGTTGAGCATGCCGAGCAAATGGAACATTGCTCTACACGATGAACTGGAAAAGCCATACTGGAACACGCTTCAACAGTTCGTCTCCAGCGAGAGAGAGCGCTTCACCGTTTACCCTCCTCAACCAGATGTATTCAATGCCTTGCATCTCACGCCGTTCGACGACACTCGCGTTGTCATTCTCGGACAGGATCCGTATCACGGACCGAATCAGGCGCATGGATTGGCCTTTTCCGTCCGTCAGGGCGTTCCCATTCCACCTTCTTTGGCCAACATCTTCAAGGAACTTCACGCCGACCTCGGAATTCCGCCGGCCGAGCATGGCTGCCTCGAACACTGGGCAAAGCAAGGAGTACTTTTGTTAAATGCAACCCTCACGGTTCGCGCAGGTGTTGCCGCCTCTCATCATGGAAAAGGCTGGGAAAAGTTCACCGACGCAATAATCCAAACCCTCGGTCAGGGACAACGCCCGATCGTGTTTGTCCTGTGGGGAAACTCCGCTCGCCAAAAGCGGCGGTTGATCACGATCGCACATCATTGCGTAATCGAGTCCGCGCACCCATCACCACTCTCGGCCCATGGGGGGTTCTTCGGTTCTCGTCCGTTCTCGGCGATCAATTCCGCATTGCAGGAATTTGGCAGCGCGCCGATCGATTGGAATATCAACAACTAGACAGGAATCTGCTGCGTAATGCAGTGAATGCCCCCACCGCCAAATCCCAGAATTCCACCGATATCTAGACCTATAACTTCGGTATCGGGAATGAACTCGCCAAGCAATGCGAGCATGTCAGTGTCGGCCGGATGACCGCAGGTTGGAACAATTACAGCACCGTTGCAG
>CAYGOJ010000065.1:0-1087 GCA_964351545.1 uncultured Acidimicrobium sp. | reverse complement strand
ACCAAATTCGATCACGGGCAAGATCGGAATTTCACAGACGTTGAGATCGAATTGATCTATTGCGGCCCGGTTCCTCGCCAGGCGATCAAAGTCCTCCTCGCTCTTATCGTCGCAGCGCTGCAAGACGACGGTGCGCGGGGCGATGAAGGCTGCCACATTGTCAACGTGGCCGTCGGTGTCATTGTCCAGAGATAACCCGTGAGGCAACCAGATCACTTCTTCGACACCGAACTCGGTGCACAGTCGTTGGGCAATCTCTTGGCGCGTCATTTGTGGATTGCGATTCGGATTCAACAGACATTGTTCGGTTGTCACTAGATAACCGCTCCCATCGACATTGATCGAACCGCCTTCCAGCACCATGTCGATCTTGCGAATTGGATGACCGGCCAGTTTGGCCCATGCCGCAGCTACATCAACATCGCAGTCGTACGGGGAGTACTTGTTGCCCCAACCGTTAAAGGTCCAACATCCGGCGACCCGATTACCGGAATCGTCGAGAACATAGATGGGTCCTGTATCGCGAAACCATGAATCGTCGATCGGTAAAGAAACGACCTCGACGCCCTCCCCGCACATGTTCTCTGCACGATCGACATGCTCGGAGTTGGCGATCATCGTTACGGGTTCGAAAGCCGAAATCGTGCGCGCCAAAGCGGCATGAGCTCGCTCTGCTTCGCCCATGAATTTGCCGTACAACGATTGACGCGACGGCCAACAGATAACCGTGCGTTCATGCCGAGCGAACTCTGGCAATTGCTTCACTTCGTGGTGCCGTCCAAACTTGTGAGTGAGCCGTACAACTCCGGCCGACGATCACGAAATAAGCCCCACGATGTTCTCAATTGGCGAATCTCGTCAAGATCAAATGTTGCCACTAGAACCGTTTCTTCAACTCGATTCGCTTCGGCGACCTTGGCTCCCGTGGCGTCGGCAATGAACGAAGATCCGTAGAACGTGACGCTGTTGCCGACGCCGACTTCGTGACCGGTGCGGTTTGCGGCAATGAGCGGCACGATGTTGGCGCCGGCGTGTCCCTGCATGACTCGCTGCCAGTGACCCGATGAATCCCATTGCGGATTTTGTG
>CAYGOJ010000064.1:2305-7793 GCA_964351545.1 uncultured Acidimicrobium sp. | reverse complement strand
CAATTGAAGTTTGGTCTATTTGAGTGGGCGCTAGCCGCCGGACTCGCCATCACATGGGGCTCGTCATTTTTGCTAATCAACATGTCGAATCGGCACTTTGACTCCACGGTTGTACCTTTTGCTCGCACCGCATTTGGTGCGTTGGCGCTGGCATTTCTTCCGGGCGCACGACAGAAGATTGCTCGTAGCGACTGGCCATTGGTCTGGTTTCTTGGTTTGGTGTGGATGGCCACTCCATTCTGGCTTTATCCACTTGCCCAGCAAACGGTGTCCACCAGTATCGCTGGAATGATGAACGGCGGGCTACCCGTCGTCGTCGCAGTTGTAACGGCAATCTGGACGCGGTCTCTACCCAGCGGTCGTCGCACATTTTCAGTTCTGGTTGGCTGTGCAGGCATCGTGCTCATTGCTCTCCCATCGATTGCCGATGGCTCGTCCGCCGATGTTCGAGGCATCTTGCTTCTGCTAGTTGCGCTTTTGTGTTACGCGGTTGGGTTGAATGCCGCACGCCCGCTGCAACTGATTACTCACCCGGTTGCCCTGATGCTCCGAGTGGAACTTGCCGCATGTGCGATCTCCGCACCACTTGGACTTTACGGAATCACGAAATCGGAGTTTTCGTGGGTGTCTCTAGGAGCCGTCGCGGCGCTGGGCGCGTTTGGCACCGGGTTCGCCTTTGCCCTCTTCGCCACACTGGCGGTACGAACCGGCACTGTGCGAGCCATGATTCCGACTTACTTCACGCCAATTGTCGGTACGTTTCTCGGCGTCGTCGTCAACAACGAGGCGCTGATACTTCTCTCGGTGTTCGGGATGGTCATCGTCATTTTCGGCGCCTGGCTCACAAGTCGACCAGATATTGGCGCTACTTCGAAACCTATATTGAGCACTCCCACTGCAATACCGTGAACGAGCCAAGTCCACTCTCATCGCACAGCGCTTTGGATTCGTTGACCCGACTGCGCATCTTCATCGCCGCCAGGTCGGGAGTTCCTGCGTTCGCGGACCAATAATCACGGCCCTGATCAACAAGTTCGTCAATTCCCCAATGGCGTAGGAAGTCTGCCTGTGAACTTTCATGTGTCGGTTTCGGAAGTTGCTCGACAACGACTTGGCTTGTGATGTCCTGGTCACCTGGGTCCAACAAGTAGTGAACCCCTCGTTCGTGGTGACGAAATGTGCGCAGCCACTCACGCCAAGGACGAGCTGCGAGTTCCGCGGCCGTGGCGGAGCAGTAATCAATTACAACAAGCCGACCACGATCAATCAATCCCAGTGCATTACTGACCCACTCCGAGGCGGCGTTCTGAATTGGTACCCGTGCCCCATGATTAGCAGTAGTCGGCAAAACCTTAGGCACAACCGCACTACGCAACACTTCTTTGAATCGACCATCACCACTCGCGCTCACATATGCCTGTTTCCACTCGCCATCAAACACGAATAGCTCGAACGGAAGGTTGTCCAGCAACTCGTTGGCAAACACCACCCCAACAAATGGAAGATCGGGCATAGTGGCTCGAGATTCAATGCCGGGTGGGTGCAATTCCCTTTGGGATTCCGAAACTTCGACCGCCACATAGCGCAAGGCATCCATGCATTCGGGTTTGGCCCCTCGAACAGCGCGAGCCAATGTGCCAGGTCCGGCACCGGCATCGACAAAAGTGAATTCGGTCGGTTCACCCAGATCGCGCCACCAAGCATCCAGGGCCCGAGCCAACACCTCGCCGAATAGTGGACCTACTTCGGGCGTTGTGATGAAGTCCCCACGCCGACCGGCCCGACCGGTTTGCGAATAGAACCCGAATTCGCCATACAGCGCAAGTCGCATGAACTCACTAAACGGGATCGCACCGCCGGCGGCATCGATAGCCGCTGTGATCTGATCAGCCGCCGAAGGCACCAGTGATGCGTGCAATGTCACCGAAATGCAGCGCTACTCCCGGAATAATGCCAAACGCCAGAGTGGCAACTGTGGTTATGCCAAGGGCCAGAGCAAGCGAACCGTGGGTGCGAATCGGACTGACGTCACCATCTGGCGCTGGGCGCATCCAGATCTCGCGCATCAGATTGCCGTAATACCCGAACGCAATGACCGAGTTCACGGCGCCAATCACGGCTAGCGAATATCCCCAGTTTGATTCGGAGCTAATGAGCGATTGAAAGGCGACAAACTTGGCGATCCACCCGCCAAGTGGCGGGATACCGGCCAGAGACGCCAAGAAAACGGTGGCCAAAACTCCGAGAGCCGGCGCATAGGAAAACAGTCCGCCCCAACTCGTTATCTCTCCACTGCGAGTCTTGTTCGAAACCGCAATGATGACGCCAAACATCCCAAGGTTTGTCGCGGCGTAAATAATCAAATACACCACGACAGCCCGCAGGGCCGAGTCCGACGAGCCCGCATGGCCGGCCACCGCCAATGGCATCAACACGAATCCACCCTGACTGATCGATGAATAGGCGATCATGCGAACGATATTTGTTTGGCGCAGGGCGACGACGTTGCCGACCGTCATCGTTAACGCCGAGAGCACCCAAATGAACGGCTGCCACACGCTGAACGCGGAAGGGAAGGCGACATACAACATCGTTACCAATGCAACGAAGCCAGCTGCTTTTGATCCCACGGACAGAAATGCGGTTACAGGGGCGGGGGCACCTTCATATGTATCCGGCGCCCATGTATGAAACGGCACCGCCGAGATTTTGAATGCGAATCCGACCACAACAAATACGACTCCGAGAGCATGCAGCGAGCTGAACCCTCCCGCGACGGTGATGCTTTTACCTAGATCCACCAAAAGCGTGCTATTGGCCGCCCCATACAACAGGGACATCCCGTACAGCATCACGGCAGAGGCAAAAACACCAAGTAGGAAATACTTCACGCCGGCTTCGTTGCTCTTGAGATCGCGTTTACGCCATGCCGCCAGCATGTATGCGGGGATCGACAGAAACTCGTAGGCAACAAAAACGGATATGAGATCTCGCGCCGACGCCATCATTACCATTCCGAGAATGCTGGAAAGGAGCAAGAACCAAAACTCACCCCGCCAGTAGTCGCCCTCCTCAACATGAGCCGACGACAGCAAGACGACTACATAACCGGAGAGCAAAAAGAGGCCCTTGACCACCAAGCTAAAATCGTCGACCACATATCGACCGTCGAACATCGACCACACGCCTTTGTCATTCAGACCAAGGATGATCACGGGCAACATTGCCCCCAACAATGAGAATCCGGCGATCGCCGACAGCACCCACTTATGCCGATTGGCCAAGAAGAGGTCGGCTAGCAAGACGGCAACGACACCGGCCGACAGCACCAACTCGGGCGCCAGTGCGTAATAGCTGACTGAAGGCGTCGTCCACGGAGTCGCGGCCGCAAATGAATACACAGCGTTCAACACTTGTTCAGCCTCCGAAGGCGTGTAACACGCCTTGCACTGCGGGATCGATGATCTTGAACAACAGGTTTGGCAGAACGCCGAACACAAGGATTGCTACGAGAAGCGGTGTCCATGCAAGCCATTCAATGTTCGTGACATCGTGAAAATCATTGTGTTTGACATCGTCACCTTTTGCAGTAGCAAACTCGGCCTTTGGTTCGCCAAAGGCAACTCGCTGAAAAAGCCACAATAAGTACGCGGCGGCAAACACGGTGCCGATTGCGGCCACCACCATGTACACACGAAACACGTTTTCATTCAGGTCCGGCGCGGGGTTGTACGCCGAAAGGATCGCTGGGAATTCTCCCCAAAAACCGGCAAGCCCAGGTAATCCCAGCGAGGCCATGCTGGCGAATCCCAGAATCCATCCAAGATGAGGCATCTGAGTGAGCAATCCACCGAGTCGTGAGATTTCTAGGGTGTGATATCGATCCTTCATACTTCCGGCAATGAAGAAGAGCATCCCGGTGATAAGCCCGTGTGCAACCATGCCAAACACGGCGGCATTGACGCCAAAGCTTGTGAGCGTGGAAATACCAAGCATGACAAACCCCATGTGGGCGACGGACGAAAATGCGATGAGTCGCTTCATGTCGGTTTGCGCCAGACAGCCGAGTGCTCCGTAGATAATCCCCACCACCGCGAGTGCACCGATGTACGGCGCCCATTGCCTAGCAGCCTCCGGCAGCACTGGAATGGCGATCCGAACAAACCCGTACGTACCAAGTTTCAGCAAGATCGCGGCAAGAATTACGGACCCTTGCGTCGGTGCCTGCGTATGGGCGTCGGGAAGCCATGTATGAAACGGGAACATCGGAACTTTCACGGCAAATCCAACGAACATTCCCGCGAATATCCAAATCTGCACATTCTTGGCAATCGATCCGCCATGTTCCACCAGATATGGAATGGAGAAACTCTCGGCGCCGGTTTTGAAAAATACGGCGAGAAAGGCCACCAGCATCAGGGCTGACCCGAACATCGTGTACAGAAAGAACTTCATCGACGCGTACTGTCGCTGCTCGCCGCCCCACACGCCGATCATGAAGTACATCGGCAACAGCACTAGTTCGAAAAATACAAAGAACAGGATCAGGTCCTGGGCAATGAATGTTCCGGCCATTCCGGTTTGCAAGACCAACATGAGAATGAAAAATGCCTTTGGATTTCCGGGCGCCGGAATGTTGTTCCAGCTGTAAATCACAACCGAAAGAGTGACCACCATCGACAGGAAATAAAGCGGCAGGCTTATTCCGTCAATGCCGATGAAATAGGTGCTCTTAATGACCGAAATCCAATTGGTTTCGGCGACGAACTGCATCTGTCCGGCCTGTTGATAGTTGAACTTAAATAAGGTGTACACCCCCACTCCGACTGTGGCGATAGAAGTGACCAGCGCAACCAACTTGATCAATTTCTCGTCGGCCTTGGGCACGAGAAGCAAGGCAATGACGCCGATGATCGGCAAGAACGTGCCGACACTCAATACCCAATTTTCGTCACGGAGCATTTCCATGGCGTGTATCTCCCTTACCTAGTCGTATTTAAGTGTTGACAATGACGAGAACGAGCGCGGCAACCGCTGCGGCGCTGAACAACAGCGCCCCATACTGGCTCACTCTTCCTGACTGCACGGGTTGTAACGCTCCTCCAGCACTGCGAGTTACGTTGCCCGAATTATTTACCGCCCCATCAACCACTTTTTGATCGATGTTGCGATACACCCAATTCGCCACTCCTCGACTGGCGAAAACCAATGAATGCAAGATTCCATCCAATACCTTTTGATTGAACCAATACGCGGCCCTGGCGATTGGGCCAGCAATTGACCGAACGATCACGTTTTCATAGAGGGCGTCGAGGTAGTACTTATTGGTCAGAAAGTTGTAGCCGGCTCGAAGCACCGAATTGCGCTGAGTGAGCCCGACCAGTCGGCGATCCTTGCGCGAATACAGCGCCACGCTCAGACTCCAACTCAGGAGAATTCCGGCGAAGACTATCGCCAACGAAATGCCTGCCTTCGACCATTTGAACGG
>CAYGOJ010000064.1:0-2205 GCA_964351545.1 uncultured Acidimicrobium sp. | reverse complement strand
GTGGCGTTGAGAAATCCCGAGCCAAGCGCCAACACCGCAAGAAGGATGAGCGGAACTGTGATTAGCCAATTACTTTCGTGTGGTGCGTGGACACCACCATGGTGATCTGCGTGAGCACCACCATGGCGATCTGCGTGAGCACCGGCTGAGTTACCACGAGGCGAACCAAAGAAGGTCAGATAGGTCGCCCGCGTCATGTACGCGGCTGTCATGAATGCGCCGATGAGCCCGATAATCATGAACGTGTTGTAGCCGTTGTGACCAACATTGTCGATGATTTCATCCTTGGAAAAGAAACCGGAAAATGGGAACACACCCATCAAGGCAAAAGTGGAAATCATCCAAGTCGCGAACGTGATAGGCATGAATTTGCGTAGTCCCCCCATGTCGCGCTTCATGTCGAAGGAATGGTGCGAGGCGCTGTGACTTATTGAGCCGGCACAAAGGAAGAGACACGCCTTGAAAAATGCGTGTGTGAAAATATGAAACACCGCTGGCATCCACGCCCCGGCCCCAAGACCTAGCATCATGTAACCCAATTGGCTGACGGTGCTATAGGCAAGCACACGCTTGATGTCATTTTGAACGAACGCCAGCGCGGCAGCAATGATGATCGTGATTCCACCAATTACCGTGATGAAGTTGCTGCCCGTTCCCAGAATGTCGAACCCGGTAAAGAACACCGGATACAACCGGGCAACAAGAAACACTCCGGCAACAACCATCGTCGATGAATGCAACAACGAACTTACCGGCGTCGGACCTGCCATTGCATCGGGTAACCATGTATGCAACGGAAATTGACCGCTCTTGCCGATCGCGGCTACAAATAAGGCAATCGCCGCCACGAAAATGACCGTGCTGCTTGGATCACCAGAAAGCGCCCAGGCGCTTACGCCGCGGATCGAGAAACCGGATACTCCAAGATTCTTCGTCGTCCATTCATTGGCCGAAAAATAAAGTATTGCGATACCAATGAGCAAACCGACATCGCCGATCCGAACGGTAAAGAACGCCTTTAGTGCGGCCCGACTATTTGCGCCATCCTCCCACCAGTGTCCGATGAGAATGAACGAACACAAGCCCATGATCTCCCAGCCGAGCAGTAGCAACAGCATGTCCTCGGCCACGACCATCGCCAGCATCCCTGCCGAAAACAAGGTCAGGGCGGCAAAAAAGTGGGTGTAGCGACGATCGCCGTGCAGGTACTCCACCGAGTAAATCTGCACGAGTGTGGATATGAACGCAACGACGAGGAGAACGATGATCGAAAGTCCGTCGATGGATTGTCCAATGGTGAATGTGTGTCCCCCACTCTGCCACCACGACCAGGTGTGAACGACGGGTTCGATAAAGGCGTCCTTGCCACCGCTGTGCACACGCTGGATCCATTGGTATGCGGCGCCGACGGATATCGCAAGACTTGCCACCATTGAAATGATTCCGATTTCGCTGCCTTTCATCGGCAAGCGCTTGCCAACGAGAATGATCACGGCAAACGCGATTGCCGGAATGAGCGGAACCAACCAGGCATGGTCAAGAAACCAACCCGACGAAAGCGACTGCCCGACTTCGGCTACGGCGATGTGCACGTGGGTCAACCCTTCATTTCGGACAGGTCATCGAGGGAGATACTGCGGCGGTTGCGATAGACGAGCAAGACGAGGCCCAGCCCCACCCCCACTTCGGCGGCGGCAATGGCAATGACATAAAGAGCAAATGTGTGACCATCCACGCTGCCATTACGTAACGAGAACGCGATCAGATTCAGGTTCACCGAATTCAAAATGAGTTCGATCGACATCAAGACAAGCACGGCGTTCCGACGGGCGATCACCCCATATACACCGATGCAGAATATGACGGCCGCTAGAAAGAGAAATTGATTGACAAGCATTCCCGCAATCAGTCCTTTCGAGCCAAAACAATGGCGCCGATGACGGCCGCCAACAAGACGAACGACAACGCCCAAAACGGAAGGAGATACGGTCCAAAAATTTGATCGGACACTTGCTGGGTTGATACTACGGCCGCGTCTGTCGGCAACTTCTCCGTTCCAAAGGAGTTCGCCAGCGCAATCGCCATCGCCACGAACACGACAAGTGCCACAGGTATTCCTAGTTTCCAATACGTATTGTTCAAATCACTCTGTCGACCAATCCGCGAGCGAGTGAGCATCGTGCCAAAAAGGAACAGCACCATCAC
>CAYGOJ010000063.1:3061-7952 GCA_964351545.1 uncultured Acidimicrobium sp. | reverse complement strand
TCGTCGCAGCGTTCGTGCCATGGCCTGATCGCCTAGCCGTCCGGAGTTGGCCAGTCCTTCCCCGAGCCGGGTGGTATGAATTTCGCGGACCAACTCGTGACCATCGCCGTCGACGATCAATAGGTTGGTGGAATTGGAGCCGATGTCAATCGCCGCCAATGCCCCGGAAGATGGCGAAACGATATAAGAGGAGATGTCGGTGCCGAGACTTCTGGCCACCCATTCGCCGACCGGGTCTTGGCCACCCGTGAGCCACCAGGCGAAGTGAGCGTGGAGGCACTTGACCCCGACGCGCGTGCCACCCACGCCGCCGTGCGGTCGCGGACCGGTGTGCGATGGTGATATCTGCGAGTCGCGTTCGGCGGCGTAGCGAACATGGGCATGGGCTATGAGGTCAGCGTCGATCTCGGATTCGGCCTGGTCCACGCCACCTAGGGCCTCGAGACGACCAATGTCAAGGGATTCCGCGGCGCCGACGAGCCAATATCTAGTCGGCATCGGGGTTCCATCATCGAGGAAGGGGGCATTTCGAATCACCACCGGGTCGCCCAATCCATTGCGCACGACAATCTCAAAGTCGCCCTGAGGGGAGCGGCCGAGGAGCTGGTTGATTCGCTCCCGATCCGCCGGTGATATGGGGTTAGAAGATGACACTGAGCACAATGACTACAACGGCGATCGCAACGACGACGGGGATGGCTCGCTTCAAGATTGGTGCGCCGGCGGTCTGCAGCAAATTTATCGGCGCGGCGGCGGCTGTTGGCTTCGATGCACCGGAGCTAATCAGTTGATTGAGATTGTCCGAAAACTGGGCAAGCAATTTGTCGCTCACATCGGCCAACGCTCCGCGCCCAAATTGGGCAACCTTGCCGGAAATCGTAAGATCTGTCTTGACCGCACACCTTGTGCTGGTCGGGCTCAGTGCCGTGAGTTGGGCGGTAATCGCTGCCGCGGCATTTCCCTTGCCGGTCGAGTCGCGCCCCTCGGCCCTGAGTGAGGCGGTGAATGCCTGCTCATCGCGAGACACAAAACTTGCCTGCCCCTTGAACTGGGCCTGAATGGGCCCAACCTTGACCTTCACGTGACCCCGAAAAATATCCCCATCGACATCGGTGAGTTCGGCACCCGGAAGGCACGGCGCTATTCGTGCCAGGTCGGTGAGGATGAGCCATGCATCGGCGATCGGAACATTGACGGTAAATTCGTGATTAAGTTCCATTAGTAGCTCTCTCCAAACTCGATGTTCATGCGTTCCAGGTCCTCGAGTGTGTCGACGTCTCTGGACGAACCTTCACAGGGTACTTCCTCGACAAGATTGCTGTATATCTGAAAAACCGATCGTGCTCCGTCGTCGCCAAACGTTGGCAGAGTCGTCCAGATCTCGGCATGCAGCCGCACGGGGTTTCCGCGTTTGGATTGATACGTGGCCACCGCGATCGGCGATCGCGAATCGGCCACGGCGCGCCACGCAGATGCTCGAACGAATGGCTGGTCCGCAAGTCCGACTACGACCGCTTCGGCACCCTGCTCGCGCGCCACACCTATACCAACCTGCAACGAACTGGCCATACCGCTTTGCCATCGGGGATTGGCAACGACAGATACTGCCAAGTCCGCAACCGGTAGCTCGACTGCCCCTGTGACAACGATGACCGATCCAATGTCTGCGTCAATGGCCGCCTGCAGCGCCCAGAGATACACGGCTCGGCCCCCGATGACGGCATGTAGTTTGTGACCCCCTCCCTCAAAACGAGTTCCGGAGCCGGCGGCCAAAATGACAGCAATTGTCTTTGGCGAGGAGGGCTTCACCTCTTCAGCCTGCCCGAAGCTGTCCGGTTCGACATCATGGCTGGCCGCAGATAAGGGAAATTCCATGCCGGTTAAGGCATTCGGGGATGACACAAATATTACAGTTATGTTGCATAGACTGACATGTAATTGACATATCCTGCTCGGTCGCCCCCCGGTTGAGCCCCGTCAATATCCCCCAACATGCCAAGACCTTTGCGTATCCCAATTGCCCCGGCGTGGCTGAACCGACTGGTGGCATGTGTCGGTGCCCTAGTTCTGATCGTCGGTGGCGCAAGCCCAGTCTCTGCCGGTTCTGTTCCGACGAAAAGGATTCCTGAATCGACCGAAAAGCTGATCTCGGCGACGGCGATTCAAGCGCTCGATGCACTCAACCAATTTGTGAACAGCGGAAACCAAGATTCATACGATCTCTATCGTGTCTATTCCAATAACTTGGCGGTTCCAATTGCGGAATCTCTTGGGCTAGATGCAGTTGAACTGCAACTTGCTTGGGCCAGTGCCGACTTACCGCATCAACGGGCGACGATTGCCGGGCTAACGCAACTCGGTGTTCCGTATCGATCCAATAGCTCGGCGGCGTTCAAGAGTTTCGACTGTTCCGGGCTGACGTTTTATGCCTGGGGAGTGGCCGGAATCAATGTGGCTCGAAGTTCGGGTGCTCAGTATTACCGGGCAACTCGGATCAAACAGGCGCAGGCGCAGCCCGGCGATCTCGTCTGGCGACCTGGCCATGTGGCGATGTATCTGGGAGTGCCGGGAGCGGTTCTGCAGGCGCCGGACTGGGGACGCAATGTGGAAATTCAGTTGATGAACGGACGCATCTCGAGTTGGGTTCGTTACGCAGATCCAATGGAGTGAATTGGACCTTGTGAATTTCGCAGCGAGGGCGCCTTGTGACCCGTTCGTTGGGCAATAATTTCGGCGCAGATTGAAATAGCCGTCTCTTCCGGTGTTCGGGCACCGATGTCTAGTCCAATCGGCGACATTAGGCGCGCAAGTTGAGTCTCGTCAACGACCCCGACCTCGGCGAGCCGCTCGAGGCGCTTGGCATTTGTCTTGCGACTACCCATCACGCCGATATAACCAACTTGTGTAGCAAGCGCGCCGATAATTGCGGGAACATCAAATTTTGGATCGTGTGTCAGGATGCAAACGGCATCTCGCGCCCCGAGGTTTGCTCCCCGTTCGTCGAACAACGGAGCCGGCCAGGACACGAGCACTTCGTCGGCCATCGGAAACCGCCGACGCGTGGCAAATACTTCGCGGGCGTCGCAGACGACCACCCAGTATCCGAGCACCTTGGCAACCCTGGCGAGCGATGCGGTGAAGTCCACCGCACCAAAGATCCACATGATCGGAGGTGGCGCAAACGAGTCGATAAAGACACGAACCGTTGGCGTATCCGCCAGATCCTCCGGCGTCGTCTGGCCATGCGGACCGTAATGTCGCACCCCGGTGCGTCCGGCTTCGAGTTCGCCTATAGCGTCGCGAGACGCCACCCGATCAAGTTCACTCGTCCCGAGTGTGCCCTCGACTTGTCCGTCTTGGGTCACCAACAACATCGAACCAATGTTCGGGCCGTCGATGACGGTGAGTAACGCCACCGGCAGGTTATCCCGGATTCGTTGGGCAAACTTTGGAAACAACGAGGTCATCGGTGATTCACCAGTCGAGGGGAGCGATGAATAACTGGATGACTCCGCCACAGGTAAGTCCCACCGCATACGCCTCGTCATCCGAATAGCCAAACTTGACCAGTCTCGGCTGGTTGTCACCGTTGAGAATGTCGAGCGCCTCGCTGACGACCGCTCCCTCAACGCAACCACCACTTACGGATCCGACAACTTCGCCGTCCTCGTTCACCGCCATCGAAGCGCCGGGATCCCTTGGTCCGGAGCCCTCGATGTTGATCACACGGGCCACCGCCACCCGTTTACCGGCGGCGCGCCAGCGGTCTAGGTCATCCAAGAGCTCACGCATCAATTCTCCTTTTGTTCTCCGTAGCAGCGATGTGACGTCCGGAAATGACGTCGGTGAGATGTTCCAGCGACGCCAGTGAGTGACCTTCAACAAAGTGATCGACAAACGGCAATGCCGCGGCCATGCCGCGGGCCAATGGCGCATATCCGGGAGTCACTTTCAATGGATTGACCCACACCACGCGATGTGCGACTCGATTCAATCGCTGCATCTGTTCGGCCAAGATTTCGGGATCTCCACGGTCCCAGCCATCCGATAGGACCACGACGATCGCGCCTCGAGCCATACCCCGAACACCCCAAGTGTCGTTGAATCGACGCAGACTCTCGCCCAGTCGGGTTCCGCCGCTCCAGTCGGGTACTTGTGCCGAGGCCAGTGACAGTGCTTTATCTGGATCGTGATTGGAGAGTTCCTTGGTGATTCGAGTGAGTCGAGTTCCAAATGCGAACGCCTCGACGCTCTGCCTTCCGACCACGGCCGCATGCATGAAGCGAAGAAGTGCCCGCGCGTATGGTTCCATCGATCCCGAAACATCGAGTAGCACCACCAGGCGGCGAAGTCGCTCGCCGGGTTCGCGCCAATAGCGAAGAATTGGCTCACCCTCATTGGCAAGTGAAGCCCGTACCGTTCGGCGTAGGTCGTGCTGACCGGCGCGACGTCGGCTGGAATGAAAACGCATCGATCGCCGCGGCTGTCCGGCGAGCCGTAACCGATGCATCAGACGCTGTGTCTCGCGGAGCTCGTCTTCGCTGTACTCGGCGAAGTCTTTTTGACGCAGCGTTTCGGTTGCTGAAAACCGCAAAGTTAGGTTGGAGTCGTCGGTTCTGCCGTCTCCTTCATCAGCGTGGTCGGGTAGGTCGTCGTCGACAAGCAGCGTGACCGGAACCGTCGCCGCGATCTGGTCGCTTTCCCGCCCCGTTCGATGTTCCCAAAACACGGCAAAGGCATTGTCAAACAGATCGCGATCCTCGCTCCTGCGGACGAGTGTCGTGTGCGCGGCCCAATACACTTCGTCTCGCTTGGTCATCCCGATGACATCCAACGCCTGCACAAATGTGAGCACAGAATCAAGCGGGACGTTGAGTCCGCATCCCCTCAA
>CAYGOJ010000063.1:2710-3051 GCA_964351545.1 uncultured Acidimicrobium sp. | reverse complement strand
CCTCAATATCCGCGCAAACGCCACCGCCATTTCTTCCGCCGGCGACACAACCGATGGCAGCATCAGTTTTGGTTCATGCCTCGGTCGAAGGCCTGTTTGACTAGTTGGGCCACGCCTTGTTCGCGCACCCGCTCGTGATCTTCGCGATACTTGAGGACCACACCCAATGTGGACTCGACGACGGCATCGTTGAGTTCTCGCACTCCCAGCTGGCCAAGCGCCGTTGCCCAGTCGATGGTCTCGGCGACACCGGGGGGCTTATACAGATTCATCGTGCGTAGCGATTCAACGGCGGCGGCGACGTGTCGAGCCAGTGACTCGGCGACCTGTGGCACCCGAAC
>CAYGOJ010000063.1:0-2700 GCA_964351545.1 uncultured Acidimicrobium sp. | reverse complement strand
GGGGAATTTCTGAAGTGGTTCGCGACACTCGGCGTCGGCGGGGTGTTGGCGGCGATGATGTTCTGGTTCTACCGCAAGGACGTCAAGCAATACACGGAACTCTGGCGGGCGCAGTCGGAACTCTTAATGGAAGTCGTGCGAGACAATACGGCGTCCAACACGAAGCTGACCGGATTGATTGACGCACTGCATCGGCTCTTGGATCAGAACGGCCAGACGCCGTTTCGGCGGTAAACGATGGCGCGACTCACGGTCAAAGTCGGGGTGGTTGACCCAGTGATACAGGCACCGGCGCTTTAGCGCATCATGGACATCGCGGGTCCGATTCGAGGTGAGAACAACGATCGGCGTCACCTTGGCCCGGTAGGTGCCCAGCTCGGGCACGGTGATCTGAAAATCGGAGAGAACTTCCAAGAGGTATGCCTCAAACTCGTCATCGGCACGATCAATCTCGTCGATCAGCAGCACCGGTGGCGGTCCCTCGCGGTGATCGATTGCCCGCAGCAGCGCCCGGCGAATGAGAAAACGCTCGTTGTACAGCTCGTTTTCCAGCGAAGCCGTGGCCTTCGACGACGCCTCCCCCGATGCCTCGGCCGCGCGGAGGTGAAGCAACTGGCGAGGATAATCCCAGTCGTACACGGCCTGCGAAGCATCGATTCCCTCGTAACACTGCAGACGGATGAGTTCGCCGCCGGTCATCGACGACAGAACTTTGGCCAATTCGGTCTTGCCGACGCCAGCCTCGCCCTCTAAAAAAAGCGGCCGTTTCAACGTGATGGCGAGAAAGACGGCCGTGGCGAGCCCATCGTCGGCCAAGTACTGATGTGCGCCAAGTTGTTGCCGAATGTTGCCCACCGATGCGAGCGATCCCGAATTCGCCGAACTCGCATGATTCATGACTTCAGGCTAGGCGCGAGAGGTAGAAATGCTACGAATCGGTGTTGGGCAGTAGCGTTTTTCCCGTGGATCTTGGAATATCAAATCGAACGGCGGCCGTGGCCGGCGCGTCGGCCGGTCTGGGCTTCGCCAGCGCCAAGGCGCTCGCTCAAGAAGGCGTACGTGTCGCGATATGTAGTCGTGACGCGACTCAAGTCGAACATGCCGCTCAACTTATTGGCAATTCGTGCATTGGAATTGTGGCCGATGTGTCAACCTTGGAGGGCGGGCAAGACTTTGTGCGTCAGGCAACGCAAGCTCTTGGCCACATCGACATCCTCGTTGCCAATGGTGGGGGACCGCAAGCGGGAAACTTTGCCACGACGCCCGCCGATTCCTACATTGTCGGTCTGCAGCAAAGTCTGTTGTCGGTGGTGGGTATGTGCACCGAAGTGGTTTCGGAGATGCAGTCTCGTGGCTGGGGTCGCATCGTTGCGATCACGTCCGTAGCGGTACGCCAGCCGATCCCAAATCTCATTCTCTCCAACACGGCGCGCGCAGGTGTAACCGGATTTCTCAAAACCCTGGCTCGCGAAGTTGCCCCCAGCGGAATTACCGTAAATTCGGTGCAACCGGGAATCCACTCCACCGACCGCATTCGACAGCTGTACGGCAAGACTCCAGATGCCTTAACCCTGGGAATTCCAGCCGGATTCGTCGGTAGCCCGACGGATTTTGGTGCCGTGGTCGCGTTTCTGTGCAGCGAGTCGGCAAAGTTCGTGACCGGAACGAGCATTCAGGTGGACGGCGGATCCTATGCGGGTCTGTTGTAGCTACCGATGAATCGACGCTCCCAGCGTCGCGCCACCCAGAAAGCGAACCACACATATAGCCAGCCCAAAAGAATGTCTGTGACCCAGTGTTCGCCAAAGTAGACGAGACATAACCCCATCGACGCTGGCAACAGCAGCGAAGTTACTCGTAGCCACGTTGGCATGACACGCCAGAAGAACGCCACGACCAATAGCGAAAACGCGGCGTGGAGCGACGGTAATGCGGCAACTGGATTGGTGATTGCCGCGCCGCGATCGAACAATTTCGACACCGTTGAGAGACCCATGTGACTCCATGCCCGTGCCGTAATGCGTCGAATCGGGGCGATGTATCCGTTGCGCGCAGCCATCCATGGCGGAGCCACGGGAAAAATCACATATGTCATCACACCGCCACCGAGTAACAGACCGAGGCGACGCATGAATCGCACCCACTCGGCTCGGTTTCGTATCCACAGGATGACGGCCACCGAGATGGGAACGATGAAGTGCGTCATGTAAGTGACGGCTAGCGGATATTCATACCATGAAAGTTTGGACGAAATGTTGAGTCGTTGTTGGATCCACACATTCGGGTCATGGCCAAAGAACATCGCCCGATCGATATTTCGGACTACCGTGAAATCAACCGCCCGACCTAGCTGATCGGCTAGACCTCGACTGTAGTCATAGGCAAATAGCAGGAGAGCAAAAAGCGACCAGTCTTTGACCATTCGCCACTGATCTGCGAACGGTTTGCCGACATTGGCAAAAATGAATGCCGCAAGAATCCAGGAAACAATTGCCACCCGGTCAACGGGTAATCCAAAATGTTTGGCCGACCAAACGAACAATGCAACGAATATCGTCAGCGAGACGACGCGCGTGCGAGTTGGATAGCGACGAAGAAATTCTGAAGTGCGCAGTTTTATTTTTTCGACGCATCCTCGAGCGCGCGACGAACCAATACCTTGGCGAGGTGAATCCGATACTCGCTCGATGCATTCAGATC
>CAYGOJ010000062.1:0-8139 GCA_964351545.1 uncultured Acidimicrobium sp. | reverse complement strand
GAACCTTGTCGGCAGCCGCCGAGGCTTCGGAAAGCGCATCTTCCGACGTGTCGGCTAGCACCGTAACCGTTAGATACATCCTCACCGCGTCGGGAACAGCCATGGCGATTCCGGTGGCCTGCACGGTAAGTCCGCGCGTCTGGGAGTTGGTAGACACCACAATCTCTCCGTCGTCTCGCCCGCACGCGGCGAGCAATAACACAGATACAAGAGAGACTGCTGCAACGCGAACTAGTGACCGACGATGAAATTTCATCTCTCTATATTGGTCGACCACAACGCAAAAGTCATGTCACGCGAAGTGAACCTGCGTGTGCGACACTACAGATATGCCTCGGGCGCTCATTTCTGTTTATGACAAATCTCGAATCGTCGAATTTGCACGCTCCCTGCACGAAATGGGATGGGAAATCGTGTCCAGTGGTGGTACCGCGCGAGTACTTGGCGAAGCAAAAATTCCTGTTATTGACGTGGCCGAGATAACCGGATACCCGGCAATATTGGGACATCGAGTGGTAACACTGCACCCGGCAATTCATGGTGCGTTGCTTGCCGACCTCACAAAATCTGACCATCGTGACGACCTGGCGCGTCACAACATCGTGCCGATATCCCTGGCGGTAATCGACCTGTACCCGTTTGCCGACAAACCAAGCATTGAACTCATCGATGTAGGTGGACCAGCGATGATTAGGGCGGCGGCAAAGAATCACTCCCAAGTTGGAGTGCTCATCGACTCAGGTCAGTATGACCAAGTGATTACCGAACTTCGAAGCAGTGGCGCACTATCTACGGAATCGAAAAGACATCTCGCCCAAGTCGCGTTCGGCTACACGAGTGACTATGACGCCAAAATTGCACAATGGTTTTCCGGCGCTTCTGCGGGCGAACCGCAACTGGAACTTGAACAGAAAGTTGCACTGCGATACGGCGAAAATCCGCACCAATCTGGAGCGCTGTACCAATTGGTTGGGCAAAGTGGCTGGCTTCGAACGGCAAAGCAACTAGGCGGCAAAGAACTGTCGTATCTCAATGTGCTCGACGCCGACGCCGCCTGGCAACTAGCGCACCGAACGGACGAGCCGGCCGCGGCGGTGATCAAGCATGCCAATCCGTGCGGATTTGCGATTGCGGGATCGATTCTTGAGGCCTACGTCTTGGCCCATGCATGTGATCCGATCAGCGCGTTTGGAGGAATCATTGCCCTAAATCGCGAAGTGACGCTGGAAGTAGCCAACGAAATCAACAACACGTTCACCGAGGTGATCATCGCCCCAGGCTTCACACCCGAGGCCACCGAGGCGCTCGCGGCGAAGAAAAACCTTCGATTTATCCAGGCTGATCCACCTTCCGTCGACTCGATTCATGTTCGCAGCGTGAACGGCGCAATCCTTGTCCAACAACCGGATCCCGTGGATGACTCGCCCGATTCGTGGCGGGTTGTCACCACTCGGTCTCCCTCATCGAGCGAGCTTCTCGACTGCATCGTGGCATGGAAGGTCTGCGCCGCCGTGATGTCCAACGCCATCGTGATTGCCCGAAACCGGCAAGCCGTCGGCATTGGTGGCGGTCAGCAAAACAGAGTCGACGCGGCACGAATCGCGATCACCCGTGCGGGCGATCGGGGTAAGGGTGCCGTCGCCGCCAGCGACGCATTCTTCCCATTTGCCGACGGACTAGAGCTCCTCGCCTCTAGCGGAGTATGCGCGGTTATCCAACCGGGCGGAAGTGTTCGCGATGAGGAAGTGATCGCGGCCGCTAATGCCCATGACATCGCCATGCTGTTCACAGGTACCCGCCACTTTCGGCACTGATTGGGTCACCAACGATCCACTCCCTGATTAACTTTTTGTTCACTTCGCGATGCCCTATTTCGGACACAACTAGTCTCTCCACGTGGCAGGCGGTGTGGGTTCTCATTTGACGACCCATCGCCTTACCATCACACCAAAAGGACACGATCCCCGGGTCGATAATGTCCTGCAAAATGCCCGTGATCTCGGTTTGGACGCCCTGCGCAGCGTCGAGATTGCCGATATTTATTTTCTCAGCGGATCACTGAGCGAGGCCGACCGCGATGGGATCCATTGGATCCTCGTAGACCCGCTTCTGCAAACCGGTTCGTGGGATCAGTGCACCAACTTGGACGGCAAGCATGTCGTTGAGTCGATGTTTCATCCGGGGGTTACAGATCCGGTAGCCACCGAATTACAGCGTCTCGCATGTATCGCCGGCATCGAAGTGATTGCCTCGACTGGCAAACGCTTTGCGCTTACCGGAGAATTTGAACTGAGCGAAGTCAATCGACTGGCCAGCAGTGTCCTCGCCAATCCAATAATCGAACAGTGGTCAATAGATACATTCGCAACGCCGTCAACACTTCTTTTGGATACGCGTCGTCCGCGGGCTGTCCAGATTGAACTTTCCTTGGCAACGACCGACGAGGCTCTCCTCAAACTAAATGCCGAGAGGGGTCTTGCACTCGACATCGGCGAACTGCACGCGATTCGCAACTACTTTGCGAAAGTCGTTCGCTCCCCGACCGACGTGGAACTGGAAACGCTTGCCCAGACATGGAGCGAACACTGTGCCCACAAAACCTTTCGCGCCGCAATTTCTACCGACGACGAAGGTGGTCGCGAATCGCTGATCAACACCCTTCGCCGCTCTACCGATGAAATCGCCGCTCCATTTGTGGTCAGCGCTTTCGTCGGCAATGCCGGCATCATCTCATTCACACCTGGGCGAACGCTGGCGGTGAAATGCGAGACGCACAATCATCCAAGTGCAATCGAGCCATTTGGCGGAGCCAACACAGGCATCGGAGGTGTGATCCGCGACATTTTGGGTGCCGCACATTCTCCGATTGCGTGTACCAACATCTTGTGTTTCGGCCCACCGTCACTTTCGGCCGTCGAAGTACCGTCGGGAGTTTTTCATCCGCGCAAAGTTCAGGCAGGGGTAATCGATGGGATCGCCGACTACGGAAACAAGATCGGCCTACCCACGGTTGCCGGCGCGGTTCTGTATGACAATGCATATATCGCCAACCCGTTGGTATATGCGGGTTGTATTGGTTCGGCCAGCTACGCCAATGGCGAGACGTATGTCGAGTCAAAACCAAATGTCGGTGACCGAATCATTGTTCTCGGAGGAAAAACCGGCCGGGACGGGCTGCGCGGAGCAACCTTTTCTTCGATGACGATGGACGCCACCACGGGCGATGTAGCGGGAGCGAGCGTCCAGATCGGCGACCCCATCACCGAAAAACTCCTCTGTGATGTGTTGCTACTGGGACGATCTACGTACACCGCCATCACCGACTGCGGAGCAGGCGGACTGTCGTCGGCGATTGGCGAGATGGCTGAAGAACTTGGGGCCGAAGTCGACCTGACGCTTCTACCCATGAAATATCTCGGACTCGCCCCATGGGAAATCTGGCTTTCGGAAGCCCAAGAGCGGATGGTCGTGGCCGTCAAGGATGTTGGCGCCCTTGCCGAATTGTGTGACGAACACGATGTCTCATATACCGATGTTGGTTTCTTTACCGGAGACAAACGCCTCGTGGTGCATTGCGATGGGAAAGTCGTGCTCGACCTCGACATGAATTTTCTGCACAACGGTCGGCCCCAGCGACATCTGAATGCCGTGATGCCCAAGCCGAATCGAAGTGCAGCACCAAACATTCCTGCATGGCTCACCGACCTCGAACCGATCGAAGTTCTGCTGCGACTCTTAGCCCATCCGAATATTTCCTCCAAAGAGTCGGTCATCCATCGATACGACCACGAGATTCGCGGCACGACGGTGGTTCGACCACTTGTCGGCGCAGAAAGCGACGGGCACGGTGATGGCGTTGTACTCGCCGCACCCACCGATCAACACGGGATCGCCATCGGCATAGGAGTGAATCCGTGGTTCGGGCTCGTCGACCCGCAGCGAATGGCCGAGGCGGTGGTCGATGAAGCGATGCGCAATGTCGTAGCTGTTGGCGCCGACCCGACGAAGGTTGCACTGCTCGACAACTTTTCGTGGGGCGACCCGACTCGACCAACGACGCTCGGTGAACTTGTCGCCGCCGTGGATGGATGCGCACGAGCGGCACGTGCATTTAGTGCCCCTTTCGTGTCTGGTAAAGATTCGCTAAATAACGAATTTCATGGATCGGATGGAGAGAGGCACGCAGTGCCCCCGACCCTCGTGATCACAGCCATCGCCCATGTTTCAGACGTTGCCCTGACGGTGACTTCCGATCTCAAAGCGGCAGGCAATGTGTTGATGCTGATTGGCAACACAAAAAATGAGTTCGGAGGGAGCCATGTGTCGATCATTCACGATGCCCTTGGCACGGGCGTCGTTCCGGAGTTTGATCCCAGTTCGCCACAGCGATATCGAAATATGCATTTGGCTATCCAACAAGGACTCGTCGTCTCTTGCCATGACTGCAGCGAAGGTGGGCTCGCCGTGGCGCTTGCCGAGATGGCAATCGGTGGAAGACTCGGTGTGAAATGTGAACCCACCGACGCGTTTGGCGTAAATGATTTGCATGTTGACCTCTTTAGCGAGTCGCTTGGCCGATTCGTGATCGAAGTTGTGCCGGCGCATGTGAGCAAAATTACAAACTTGTTTGCGGGTGAATCTCGGGTGATCGGCAACGTCACTAGCGAGCCGGTGTACGTTCTGCCGAATGGCGCGCAAGTACCGATTTCCGAACTGCGATCACATTGGCAAGGCACTTCCAAATGAAACCTCGCGCGCTTGTGATAACGGCTCCCGGTACCAACCGTGATGCCGACGCCATGTTTGCGCTTCAATTAGCGGGGGCAAGTGCTTCGGCGATGAGCATCAAACAGCTCATTGCCTCACCACACCACATCGATAATTCGCAAATCATTGTCATCCCCGGTGGGTTCTCCTATGCCGACGCACTTGGGGCCGGTCGGCTTTTTGCTCACGACCTAATCGGTGCGATCAGCGATGCACTGAACCGGGCAATCGACCAGGGCCGACCAATCATCGGAATTTGCAATGGATTTCAGACCCTCGTTCGGGCGGGGATCTTGCCCGGCGGCGCACATCGGGCGGCACTTGGGCACAACGACGGTGGCGCATTTGATTGCAGATGGGTTCGCATGGAGCCTGTATCGCAACGCTGCATCTGGACCCGATCGCTGACAAGCGACATCGAGTGCCCGATCGCTCACGGCGAAGGCAAATTCATCTGCGAACCGGAGACATACGCAAAACTGGTTGACAATGACCAGATTGCACTGCGCTATTCGTCCCCAAATCCGAACGGCTCGATGGGAGCCGTGGCAGGAATCTGTGACGACACGGGGCTCGTACTTGGCCTTATGCCACACCCGGAAAACCATGTGCTAGCACGACAACACCCTCAATTCCATCGCGGTGTCAGCGGAAATCTTGGTTTGAATCTCTTCACTCAAGGAGTCGCCTATGTCAACAATTGAAGCATGCACGGACATCCACCTCGAACTACATGGCAGACGCACAGGCAAGGTGCGAGTCTCGTATGATCTAGACGCAAATCGCAGACTTTTTGTCACTACCGACCGCTTGTCGGCATTTGACAACATCGTTGCCGCCGTGCCGTTCAAAGGTCAGGTGTTAAATGAACTTGCGGCGTGGTGGTTTAGCTGCACGACCGACATTGTCGACAATCATGTCATCGATGTCCCCGACCCAAATGTGCTCATTGCCCATGCCGCCGCACCATTACCGGTTGAAGTTGTCGTACGCGGAGTAATGACCGGCTCGACTTCGACTTCGCTGTGGCATCAGTATTCGCAAGGCGTGAGATCGATGTATGGGTATTCGTTCGACGACGGCATCGCCAAAAATTCGCCCCTGCCGCACGCGATCATCACCCCGACCACGAAGGGCGACGCCGGTGCCCACGACGAACCATTGTCGTGTGCCGAGGTGGTCGAGCGTGGCCTGGTGGACAAGGTGCTCTGGGACCAGATTCAGGAAGTTGCATTGGCCCTGTTTGCTCATGGCCAGTCGACGGCCAGGGCCGCCGGTCTATTGCTCGCCGACACCAAGTACGAATTCGGCATGCATCAAGATGGTCACTTGATGATCATCGATGAAATGCACACACCGGATTCGTCACGGTTCTGGGAACTGGATAGCTACCCAGAGCGAATTTCGCAAAATCTTGAACCTGAGAGTTTAGATAAGGAACCGATACGGCTAGCCCTCGCTGCTCTTGGTTACCGCGGGGATGGACCACCGCCACAGTTAGGCAATCATGTCATCGCCGAAACCAGCACTCGGTACATCGCCGCCTTCGAGCGACTGACAGGCGAACCGTTTCGTCACGGCACCTATCCCGTTCAAGATCGAATTGAAAATACGCTACGGAAACGAGCAATACTGTGAAACCACTTTTAGTTATTTTGATGGGCTCTCCCGCCGATTTGGATCATTCCAAAGCAATTAAGAAGGCTGGCGAAAGTCTTGGACTCGATGTCGAGATGCGCACTGGGTCTGCCCACCGAACACCGGAACACGTGCTCCAGTTACTTCGCTCCTATGAACAAGACCCGAGGCCAAAGGTGTACATCACCGTTGCGGGTCGATCAAATGCGCTATCTGGCTTTACCGATCCTCAAGTTTCTGCACCGGTGATCGCCTGTCCGCCGCCCGGTCCAGAGTGCGACATCTGGAGCAGCGTGCGAATGCCACCCGGTGTCGCCTGCGCCTACATCGCCGAGCCTGCAAATGCGGCGATGTTCGCGGCCAAGATTCTGGCGCACCATGACAAGGATGTTGCCACCAACATTGATCGCCAACAAGCAAGTCAGCGCGAACGAGTTATCGTCGCCGACGGCGAGTCACGCAATGCGTAATCCGACAATGCACACAAGCGATTCGCCGCGCGAGGAATGTGGCGTCATTGCAGTATCCTCGCCAACTGGCGACGTCGCCCAGCTCGCTTTTTTCGGACTGTTTGCCTTGCAACATCGCGGGCAGGAAGCCGCAGGGATCGCGGTATCGGATGGACGGCAAGCGCGACTGCACAAAGATGTTGGCCTGGTCGGACAGATATTCACGCAAGACACGCTCGCTCCCCTCGTGGGGACTCATTCCATTGGGCACACTCGCTATTCGACTACCGGAGTATCAGGCGCTCGCAACGCCCAGCCATTTCTTGTCGAGACGATGAATGGGCCACTTGCCGTGGCCCACAACGGCAACCTTGTCAATGCCGTAGAACTTCGCGATGAGTTGCTGGCCAAAGGATTTGGGCTCACCGCCAGTTCGGACTCCGAGGTCATGACTCTGATGCTCGCCTCGGCTGGTGGAAGTACATGGGAAGATCGCCTGGAACGAACCTTGTCGTCGTGGCGCGGTGCGTATTCGCTCGTCATACTTGTCGCCGATCGAGTCATTGCCGTTCGTGACCCGTGGGGATTTCGTCCACTATCCGTCGGCACATTGCCACTCGGTGGATTCGCCATTGCGTCTGAAACCTGTGCCCTACGCACTCTTGGCTGTACCGAAATCAGCGAAGTCGCTCCCGGTGAAATAGTTACCGCCCAGGGCACCACCCTGACCCGACGACAGGCAATTGCCCCGGCGGTCAAGCAGGCTCGCTGCACCTTTGAGTTTGTCTACTTTTCCCGACCTGACTCGCAATGGGACGACCGAAGTGTTCACTTGGTACGGCAACGACTCGGCGAAGAACTGGCGCGGGAAAGTTCCGTGGATGCCGATGTCGTCGTCCCGGTGCCGGACTCTTCGATTCCCGCCGCGGTCGGATACTCGCGCGTAAGTGGAATCGAATTCAACGATGGCCTGATTAAGAACCGCTACATCGGTCGAACCTTTATCGAACCGACGCAGTCAATGCGTCAACGCGGTGTGGCGATGAAATTCAATGCGTTGTCCGAAAATCTGGCCGGCAAACGGGTGATATTGATCGATGATTCGATCGTTCGCGGAACGACGGCCGGCCCGCTAGTCAAACTCTTACGCCAAGCCGGCGCTCGTGAAGTCCACATGCGAATCACGTGTCCTCCAATTATCCACCCGTGCCATTTTGGGGTCGACATGGGCCACGATAATGACCTCATCGCGGCCCGTATGTCGCCAGAGGAACTCAAGGAATTC
>CAYGOJ010000061.1:0-8215 GCA_964351545.1 uncultured Acidimicrobium sp. | reverse complement strand
CGCTTGCCGTGGCGTTGCCGATATTCCTTGCGCAATCCGACAATTTCGATGACTGCGCCCACGAAATGTACGCTAACTCATCGAATACCCGTGTCGCAAAAGACATCAACTTCGGCATCGACATGTGCCAACACTTCAACTTCGACAGGCGAACATATTGGAAAAATGTTGTCGCCGGTATCGACTATCACGGTGTATGAACCGACGCGAATGTCGATTGAAAAGTGCCCACTCGAGTCAGTCGTGACGGAATCAATAACATCACCATCTTGAATAAATTGAACCATCCCATTCACGGGCATTGGCTCACAGTCGGTGTCACCGGGCTGTTCTACGGGGCAGGTGGGGCCAGCCAACACATGCCCGCTTACACGACTATTCGAGACATTGACGGGACTACCGCTACCGCAACTCGCGCAAAACGCTACGACGACCAAAGCGAGTCCCCAGCGCAGGCAAGAACCTGTACGGCGACACATGCCACTATTTCCGCCGGAAGCGATCAACTCAAACAGAATAGTCCGCTATCCGACCTACATTTACAGTTACGGTCAGTCAAGTGAATAACGCCAATCACCAGACAAATGGCGTTTCGTCACCAACAGAAGTAGATCCGGTCTTAGATCGACTGCGGAGCAAATTTCAATCTGCTGACGTGAAACTAATTTGTCCGCCACAGCTGCTCGGAGGCGGGTTCTGGGCGGAGAATTGGCTGCTCAGGTTTGCACCTGATTCGCAGGCTTCGCTTCCATCGCGACTTGTCCTGCGAATCGCCCCAGACTCACAGATGGCAACGTGGGAAAACACGATCCAGGCTGGTGTCGCCAGTTTGGGTTTTCCCACCCCCAGTATTTATGCCGCCGATTCGGCTCGGCACGGTTACCGCGCGTGGTGCGTCATGGACTTCGCTGACGGACACCCATTACTAGCAGGCATGAAAGGCGTGCGTATGTTTGCCACACTTCCATGGCGTGCCAAAAATATGTCCGACACACTCGCCAAGGCGGCGGCCGACTTGCATCGACTTGATATTGCCACAATCGAGAATGATCTTGACAAACTTAGCTTTCAACCAATTGCTACGGAAGGTCTCATCGACGAGTACCTCAGTCGAGTACGCGAACTACCAGATCGCTCACTACAACTGGCCCTAGAAGCGCTCGCTGCGAACCGACCGGAGGTACGAAACAGGGTCATTTGTCACGGAGACTTGCATCCATTCAATGTGCTGGTCAGAAATTCAACATTTTCCGTCATCGACTGGACATCGGCCCGGATTGCCGATCCGGCATTCGATCTTGCTTTCTCCTATTTGCTTCTAGCAAATCCCCCTCTCGACGTGCCAGGTGTATTGCGTCCGGTTGTCCGATGGATCGGGCGACGACTTGCCAACAGATTTGTCGCCAGCTACGTGAAACTCGGTACAAGCCACATCGATACCAGGACATTGGAGTGGTACATATCCCTGCAGGCGTTTCGAATTCTGTTCGATCTCGCATCGTGGCGGGCAAACGATTTGGATGAAGCCCGACGGAATCATCCATGGTTCATCATCGAACCTGCACTCCACAATCTCGTTGTACGAACTCCGTGAGACTTGTCCTTCACGATTAATGAGGTGGGTGACGTGGGATCAGGCCGCGATCATTGCGCTCGCCGGCGGTGTCATCGCTTTGACCGTGCGGCGATTTCCGTACTCCCGATTTCGCGCCACGGTAATTGCGGCGGCGCAGGAACTTACATTGATGGCCGTGTTGTACGCCATCTGGCGACTGGCACGGGTACTCCCGCTTGACCAGTCCGGCGGTGCGATCGAACGCGCGCGCCAGATCAACCAACTGCAGCGCGATCTCCATTTCCCTTCGGAGCTTTCGCTGCAGCACTTCGTATTGAACCACGAATGGCTGGCGCGCTTGAACAAATTTTACTACGCCGTCGCTCATGTACCGGCAACGCTGATCTTCTTAGTGTGGCTGTTCAGTCACCATCGCAGTGCCTATCCCCAATGGCGCAATTGCTTGGCAATTCTTACGGGACTGTGCCTGATCATTCGCTTCATCCGTGTGGCACCGGAGTCTCGGACCAGTTTGCGGCCATGCCGTCAATTCATGTGGGATGGGCCGCGATCGTTTCGTTCGGTGTCGTCGCTGCAGGAACCACCCGTTGGAGATGGTCGTTTCTCCTACACCTAACGTTCACAATTCTTGCCGTGTCGGCAACAGGAAATCATTGGTGGCTCGACGGAATCGTGGCAACCATGTTGCTCGGGGTGGCAATGCTCATCGACTCGCTTGGTCGACGTGCATTGCGCTCACTTACTTCGATCGAGCGACGGCACCTTTTGCGCCCGTGAACTTCTCCAACTGAATGGCGAACTCGTCAATATTGCTCCGCAGCCACTCGATAAGCATCGCCGCGTGTTCCATCTCGTCGTTCATGTTGTGCACGAGAATTGCTTTTAATTTGTCGTCGTCACAGTCGTCGGCCCGTTGTCGGTACCAATCTATCGCCTCGAGTTCTTCCATTAGAGAAACGATTGCCTGATGAGTTGAGACGGTTTCTTTTGTAAGCCGTTCGCGCGGGGCGTGTAGTTGATCGCTAGCCATGGAGTACGTCCTAGGTCTTTCCGTTAAGGGAGGAATTTGCTGCTGCAACATTAAACCGCTCGGCAATGACCTTCCAATCCAGGTGTGCGATCACTGCTGTAACCCAGTCTGCGCGATTGTTTCGATGTGACAGGTAATAAGCGTGTTCCCACACATCGATTACCGCTAACACTTCCGTTCCGGCGACCAGTTCGTGTTGGTGGTCGTGCAGAGCGGTCGCCCGCAGCGTTTGGCTCCCGGTGTCGTACACCAAGGCTCCCCAACCCGAACCTTGCACTCCCATGCTTACCGCAGTGAGCATGTCATTTAATCGTTTCTTCGAACCGAAGTCTGCGATGATCTGAGTTGCGAGTACTCCGGCAGGCGTTGTTGTGTGAGGTGAGAGATTCGGCCAGAAAAGCGAATGAAGGATATGTCCGCCCAAATTGAAATTAAAGGTGGCTTGCACGCCTGCCAGCCGGTAGGAATCGTCTGGGTCAATATCACCAACTATCTCCGCGGACTCATTTGCACCGCGCACGTACGCGGCATGGTGTTTGGCGTGATGCAACTGCAGTGTCTCTGCCGGACACCACGGTTCAAGAGCGTCGTAACTGTACGGAAGGGCCGGCAAGGCATATCGATCGGTCATGTCATCTTTCTACCCACAAGAGAATGGATCCAGACACACCGATATATACAACATCGCAGTGCGATGGGGGTCGCACTGCGATGATGGGGTTCGATCGACCGAACCTCAAAGGGGTTGGAATAGGGGTACGGTCGTGAACCTCGAACTACTTATCGTCGAACCAAGAGAACAACTACAACGACGACCAGGATCAAAACGAATAATCCGCCTGGGAAATACATCTTCGGTTCCTTTCTCAGCTCTGGGTAATGGTGGTCGAGTTTTTGGACATGCGTGGCAACAGCAGGGCTGCTGCGACTATGACGCTTCCGGCGGCAACGGCGAGCCATCCCATTCCCGGCTCAAGAGCCAGTGATTCTCGGAATGATTCCGTTTGTACGGCACCAACGAATCCGGCAATTCCGAGCACGGCTCCGAAGAACAACTCTCCGCTGCGGGAGCGAGCAGTTGCGCTAAGAAGCAGGCAGAATCCGATTCCAATCTCGATAAGACCGAGACTTGTGGTGTATGTGAAGCCGAATACCCGGATGACGGGTTCCGACATTGGCCCATCAAAACCTCCGCGGGTAACCGCGATGAGGCCAACGACGAGCATGACGAGTCCGACAAGCCCAGTGATAATCGAATCTGGAGCGAATCGGGTGCCAGATGTGGTACTAATTTGCTGTTCGTGAATGATTTGAGGGTTCGCTACACGAGCATCTTGTGGACTTTCTGTGACTGCCATGTGTTTACTCCTTTGGGGGGCTGAGGAATTAGTGATGCCCCGCTCAGGACTCTTTTAAACCAAGTCAATCTCCAGCCACAAGTTCAACGCACATCAGGGCCAAGTCATCAAATCGATCGGTCACAGTTGCGGCAATGGCCTTCACGAAGTCCGTGGGGTGAAGGGTCGCATTTTCTTTTGCCAGCTGCGCGAGTCGCGTTAAGCCGACGTCGATATGTTCGCGTCTCCGCTCGACGAGACCATCGGTAAACATCATGACCCGATCACCAGGATTCAGATCGGTCCACGAAGATTCGTAGTGTCGCGCTCCGGCCAAGGCCAACGGCGGTCCGGAACGCTCCGCGAGATACGTCGATCTACCATCGGCATGAAGGATTAACGGCGAGAAGTGACCGGCTTGGGCCCAAGTCAAGGTGTGTGCCTGCACATCAAGTACCGCAAAGCAACAGGTCACAAATGGGCCGCCAACCTCGTTTAATTTGGTGGTGACATTGTTGGCGCGAATCATCACATCGCCTGGTTCGGCCTGTTCGGTTGCCAGCGCTCGAAACACGTTGCGAACTTGAACCATGAACACCGCCGCGTTACGCCCATGTCCGGCAACATCGGCGATAACGAGAGCCATGCGATCCTCATCGAGCGTGAAGGCGTCATACCAGTCGCCACCAATTGGTTGACGCGGATCCGAGGGTTCGTACACGGCCGCAATTCGCACACTCTTCGAAGAAGGCAAAGAGTTGGGCAGCGCGGCCATTTGGAGAAGTTGAATTGCCGTTCGCTCGGTTTCAGTCTGTAGTGCCAGAGCGTGTTCCGCTTTTTCAGCTGCAACTAGATTGCTGACGTCGCGAGAGGCGGCAATATATCCATCGCCCAATTTGGCGACATGCAGACTCATGAATCGCTCACCCGCATCTTCTAGATCGAGAATGTCGGAAAATGACATCCGGTCGACCAAGTGTGGCACTCCGGTCTCGACCACATTTCGAAGCCGATCAAACATCCCCAATTCACGCCAGTTGGGGTAAACGTCGCAGACCAAACGGCCGACTATCAAGCCTGCGTCTCGCTTTATGCCGTCGATCCCACTGCTATTGGCGAACTCGATCCGAAAGTCGACGATTTCTCCGTCGGCTGATCGTTCGGTACGGGCAATGACCACGTCGTCGAGCATGGCCTCAAGCGATTGTCGAAATTTGTCTCGCTGAGCCAAATTGGAGGCGGCAATTCGGGCCAACGCAAGAGTTGCCAGTGACGAAACCGTCCCCAAAATGACTGCAATCGACTCGTTAGTCGAACCGGCCGTTTCCCACCCGATGTGCATCGCCCCGATCGCCTCGCCACCTTCCTCCAACCTAAGTGGCATGGACACGCTCTCTGGCAGGATGATAGTTCGATTTGTCACAACCGCCTGATTCAACGAAGAGTCTTGGGCGATGCCACCGTCGGGATTTTGCCAGCGACGCAAATCATCATCCCCAAATCCGGACAGCGCATGCATTACCAACTCTTCGTCCTGACAGAACGCGACGGCTGAGCGCCCACGAAACGAGTCGACGAGAAACGAACATATGCTCACCGCGATCTGATGGTCATCGAACGCGGTTGACAGCGACTCGGCAAGGTGGAATAGCTGTTCGGCGCGTCGAAGCGCTTCCAGTTCCGTCGTGTTGTCCATGATCGTGATGCCAACCCCGACGACTTCCAAATCCTGACCTTGCAACGGTCGAAGATTTAATTTCCAATCCCGCTCGAAACCGATCTCGGGCAATGAAATTCGCATGTTGTGATCGACTACCGGCTCGCCGCTGTCGCGCACCTTATACAGAAGGTGTTCATACATCTGGGCAGCCAGCGGACTGACATCACCTGCCCGAAGACCAAGATGATCGGCTGCCGACAGACCGTTCATTTCCGCCATATGTTGATTTACCCGCCGAAATTTCAATTCCATGTCGAAGGCAGCCATCGCCAATGGCGAGTCTTCCAGCAATGAGTCGCTGAATTGACGCTCGAGTCGATGCTGGCTGCGGGCATCATCTACGCGTAACACCAGCCAGATCACGCCAATGATTGCGACAAGAAAAATTCCAATGCCAATCGCATCGCCCGATGTGGCGAATCGCCATGAATCGTCGATTGGAGTAAACGCCCACCACAGTGCTGCCGTGCTGGCAACGCTTGACAAGATCGCAGCTCGAAGCCCGCCAAGAACGGCCGCGAATACACATGCCATTAGTAGCAAAGTTCCGGGGCGATACCTGGCGTAGTCATCGATCGAATTCAAAGTCGCCATGATCAACAATGGCGGTCCCGCACCAATTACAAGCTCTCGCAATCCAATAAATCGACGTTGCTCGACGAAAATACTCTTCACGTACTTGCGTGGGGTCTCGCTTGGCTCGACCATTGATGCATCTACCAAGCGACCCGCTAATCGCAGCGCTCCGCTCTCGACATAGCGAAGATCTTCGGTCGTGTACGGATTCTCTTCGGTTCTGCGAACCGTAATCAACACACCCGTCGAACCATCGTCGAGCTGAATTGGTACGGAAATAATTCCAACAATCTGGAATGTGGCTAAATACTCCGTCCAAGGTGGTTGCAGCGGCTCAGTGGCGCTGGCGACATTATCTAGACGCGAAATGACCCGTGGCATCCCCGACAGCGAAACCGAAGCTCCAAGAATTTCTGGGAGCGGTGATGAACTCTTTCGAACACTCTCGACAAATTCTTGGGCTGCCGGATTTGGGTCAACGATGTCGATCAGAGTCGCCTGACCTGTCTGGCGATCGACCCGGACCCACATGGCCAGATCTCCGCCCAGCGTTACCCCAATGACATTGAGCAGTCCAGGCACGAAGAATCCCGTCTCGTTCAACCACCGTTTGGCAAAATGGCCAGACATGAAACCAACAATAGTTCCACTTTTGACCACTCGCTCCCCCGATTGGTCGCTTCATTTCGACCAAATACGGTATGGTCGAAATGTTTGAGAAGTAGCGCACGGGGGAACAAAAAGATAGCCATGAATCTCAGCACTGTCGATCGCGAGCATCAGATTTTCGATGCCATTCCTACAAGCGCACGTGCGGCGCGGAAGTTTGTCGGCGAAATTTTGCGACAGAGAAGCGCTCCGAATTCAGTGGTGGTCGATTTCAGATTGGTCGCAAGTGAACTCGTTTCCAACGTCATCGAACACGGCGACGGAATGGGACTCACGGTATTTGGTGACTTCTCCGATCAGAACTGGTGGGAAGTCGGAGTCGTTGCAGGATCGACCTTGAGCTCGAGCAAGATGAAACATCCAAATGAGTGGACTGTTGCCGGAAGCGAAGACCGAACTGGGCGCGGTTTGGGAATTGTTCGAAAACTCATGGACGATGTGATTATCGATATCTCCGAAGGACTTGTCAGCGTCAGATGTCGACTACGTCGGACCGGAAACTAAGTCAGTAATTCAATAAACAGAAGTGCCCAACCCGACATAAAATCAGATTGGGCACAAACGGTGCATTTGACTGAAGAGCGATTACCGGTTACTCAGACTCTCTAACAGGTGAAATCTTGTCCTTAATCGTGTCAACTACTTCCTTGGCCTTACCAGCGGCCTCGTCGATTTTTCCTTCCTGACGGAGCTTGGAGTTACCGGTTAGGTCCCCGATTGCCTGCTTTATTCTTCCCTTGACTTTGTCTGTCTTACCGCTCACGCAATTTCCTCCTCGATAGCTTGGGTGATTCCGTCTTGCCAAATGGTGACTAGTCGGTTGCTTTGTATTGACAGTCACGAACACAACTACCCCACTTTTTGACGGACTAGACGCAACTGTCAAAAATCTGGCAGACTTTGTTACACACGATTGACCACAAGGAGTTTCAGGGGTGAATGAAGCGGGAAGCAATGAATCACTGAGTGTAGAGATCGATACCGAAGGGACAATCATTGTTCATGGTGATATTGATATTGCCGGAGGACCGACATTAGAGGCGGCGATCTTGTCGCACGAAAGCAGCAACTCGATCGTTCTTGACCTAAACGACGTAACTTTCATCGATTCATCAGGACTTCGCAGCCTGCTCGGCGCCAGTCGGCGAGCCTTGGCCCGCAACTCAACCGTTAGATTGCGTTCGGTGGGACCAGAGGTCACGCGACTTCTGCAGATAACGGGAACAACAGATCAATTCACCATCGAGAGCAGCCGTGGCTGAATTAGGACTAACTAGTCCTGTCGAAATTCGAGTCCCACCCAACCC
>CAYGOJ010000060.1:0-8321 GCA_964351545.1 uncultured Acidimicrobium sp. | reverse complement strand
TTGGAGGAAGTTGCCAAGAGTATGAAGGTGACTCGGGAGCGAGTTCGTCAAATTGAGCAAAAGACTTTGGCGCGATTGCGACATCCGCACAACAGCGGCAATCTCCGTTCATTTCTTGACCACGAATAGTAACCTCGGGGTGTGAGCCTCAGTAGCAAAAGTGCTCGACGCAAGTCCACCGACTGGACGGTGACTGCGGTCGACGCACATGGAAGGACCGGTTCGAAACCGGATCTACTCGTTACCGAGGAACCAATGGAAATTAGGGCGTCTGCACCCGGGGTGGAGCCGTCGAGCATCTCCGTGACGATGCGAACTCCGGGTCACGACTTTGAACTGGCGGTTGGGTTTCTGTTTACCGAAGGCATCATCGCAGATTCCCGCGATGTCTCTACAGTGAAATACTGCGAACTTGTCGACGGCGAGGAACAGATGTACAACATCGTCACCGTTGGCTTGGCTAGGAAATTTGACCTCGCGCTGGCCCGCCGGGCGATGGTCACTTCTGCGAGTTGTGGTATCTGTGGCATTGAATCAATCGATCAACTCTTAACGTGTGCGGCACCGCTGTCACTTGACTCAGGTCCAAAACTCTCCACAGATGTTCTTGTCAGGCTCCCCAATGCACTGCGCATGGCCCAACCAACCTTTGATCGAACTGGCGGATTGCATGCCGTCGGGCTGTTTGATGCTCGTGGGAAAATGAAAGTTGTTCGCGAAGACATTGGCCGGCACAACGCCGTCGACAAGGTTGTCGGGCACTGCGTTCTCAAGCACTCCGTGCCACTCACTGAGCACGGACTTTTGGTAAGTGGGCGAGTGTCGTTTGAGATTATTCAAAAGTCGGCAATCGCCGGTATCGCCTTCATCGCCGCAGTTGGCGCACCGTCAAATCTGGCTGTTGAAACCGCCGACCGATTCGGCATCACTCTTGCCGGTTTTGTTCGTGGTGGCACGGCGAATGTGTACACGCATGGACATCGAGTGTCGATGTAATAACGATCAGGGTCGGAAGTGATACCACACAACGCAACTCGTACTTTTCAAATCGCCCTACTAGTTCTAGGCTCACCATATGGCAACAATTGAAGGAGCTTACGTACCAAACACTCAGGACTGGGTGCGCGATCAAGTCGAAACGTATGAGCGTTCTGGTGGTGCAGAGGCACGAACGTTTCGAGATTCAGGTCTCCCCATCATCGTGGTCACGATGCGCGGCGCAAAAACGGGACATGTGCGCAAGACTGCCCTTATGCGGACTGAACACAATGGGTCGTATGCACTGGTTGCTGGGGCTGGCGGCGCACCGAACAATCCAGGTTGGTATTACAACATAATTGCGAACCCTTCTGAAGTCTTCATCCAGGATGGACCAGTTCCATTCCGCGTAACAGTGCGTGAAGTCAAGGGTGATGAGAGGGCATTGTGGTGGGAACGTGCCGTTTCAGCCTTTCCTGGGTACATCGAAAGGCAAGCTAAAACGAGTCGAGTGTTTCCAGTATTAGTTGCTAGACCTCAGTAACAAACTGCGGCTATAAAACAGCACATTTCGCATCAAGCATCAGGTGTCCGCGTCCGGAGGGACTCGAATCTCCAACCCTCTGTTCCGAAGTCAATAGTTGATTACACACGCATCCGCGAACCTGTTGGGTCGAGCACGGGTTCGAGTTGCAATTTGGCCGGCCGTCGATGGCCGATAATTTCGATTTCGAATCCGGTGGTGCCGGCAACCGCGAGTTCGTCGGGGATGTAGCCGAGGGCAAGTGACACGCCAGAGAAATGGGCGTATCCACCACTGGTAATCCAGCCGACTACTTTGTCGCCGTGCCAAATCGGCTCATCGCCAATAACGTCGGCTGGTTCGTCGGGCAGGGGATCGACAACGAACATCACCAGCTTCCGAGCGGGACCGGTCTTCATTTCGTCTTCGACGGCGGCGCGGCCAATGAAGTCATGGTCGAACTTCAGGTAGCGATCCATGCTCGCTTCGAGCGGCGTGTAGATCGGACGATACTCGCGATACCAGGTTCCGTAGTTTTTTTCCAGACGCATGGTGATGAGAGCGCGGAAACCAAACAACGCCATGTCGAATGGTCGGCCCGCTTCCCAGAGTAGATCAAACAAGCGGCGCTGGTACTCGGGACGAACCCAGATTTCGTAGCCAAGGTCGCCTGTGTACGACATTCGGTTGACCATTGCCGGAATCACTCCGATGTCGATCTGGCGAAAGGTCATGAACGGAAAATCTGCTGTCGCCAGCGAGGTCGATGTGAGACTTTGCAATACCTCGCGAGACTTTGGCCCGGCAATGGTGAGGCCGACGAGACCAAGAGCGACGATGTCGAAATTGACGCTGCCGTCGCCTGGCATGTGGTCGAGGAACCAACGGGAATGGTGCACCTCCGCCGGCTGTGACCCGAACAGATAGAAGTCGTTTTGTGCCAGGCGCGAGACTGAGAATTCGCCGACAATTCGACCGGCCGGATTGAGCATCGCGGTTAGCGATGTACGACCGACTTTTGGCAATCGATTGGTGAACAACCCTTGTAACCATTCGGCAGACTTATGACCGGTGACGTGATACTTGGCGAAGTTTGAACATTCACTCAGACCGACGCGTTCCCGCACCGCCCTCGATTCGTTGCCAACATTGGTGAAGGCATTGGACCTGCGAAAGGTGACATTTTCAACCGGATCTTTATCTTTGTCTTGCAACCACAGCGGATGTTCGAGACCAAACGAGGCGCCCCACACGGCATTGTGCTCGCAGAATCTGTCGTAGACGGGTGTGGTGTGTAGCGGTCGTCCAGCTAGTAGTTCTTCGTTGGGGAATGTAATCCGAAACCGCCGGCCATAATTTTCGCGTACCTTGGCATTGGTGTAGGCAAGCGTGGCGTAATCGCCGTAACGGGCCACGTCCATTCCCCAAATATCGAGGCCGGAATCACCTTGGGTCATCCAATTCGCAAGGGCCAGTCCGACGCCGCCACCTTGTGAAAGTCCGGCCATCACGGCGCACGCCACCCAATAGTTGCGAAGGCCTCGAACCGGACCGACCAATGGATTGCCGTCCGGCGAAAAAGTAAATGGCCCATTGATCACCTTCTTGATTCCGGCAGTGCTCAACGCCGGGTAGTGCTTGAATGCAACTTCCAACTCCGGTGCGATGCGATCAAGGTCGGGGGCGAGCAATTCCATGTCAAAGTTCCACGGTGTGTGCTGTGGCGACCACGGCACATTGGCCTGCTCGTACGTGCCAAGCAACATGCCGCCCTGCTCCTGACGAATGTAAATTTCGCCTTTGAAGTCGATCGCCATCGTCATTTCCTTACCGGACAGGGCGACATTTGCGGCGACTTCTGGCATGTCTTCGGTCACGAGATACATGTGTTCCATTGCCAAAACCGGAAGTTCGATGCCGACCATGCGTCCAACTTCGCGGGCCCACAATCCACCGGCGTTAACGACATGCTCAGCGTGGATCTCGCCCTTGTCGGTGATGACATCCCATGAGTAGTCGGCACGCTGTCGAAGTTCTTCCACCTTGGTGTGACGGTAAATCTCCGCGCCCCGATTGCGGGCACAGATTGCATAGGCATTGGTGACCCCGGTTGGATCGACATGACCCTCAACCGGGTCGTACAACGCGCCGACAAAATATTTCTCATCCATCAATGGGAAATATTCCTTGGCTTCTTTGGCGGAGATGATTTCCAGTTCCATGCCGAGGTATCGGCCCCGCGCTTGAGCCATCCGCAACCAATCCATTCGTTCGCGGTCGCTGGCGAGCATTAGTCCACCCGGAAGATGAATCGAACAGTATTGACCGGACTCGTCCTCGATTTGTCGGTACAGCTCGATGGTGTACTGCTGCAACTTCGACACATTGGGGTCACCGTTGAGCGTGTGCATGCCTCCCGCCGAGTGCCACGTTGAACCGGCGGTGAGTTCCTTGCGTTCGACCAACACAACATCGGTCCAGCCAGCCTTTGTCAAGTGATACAACACGGAGGCGCCGACGACTCCGCCGCCGATGACTACAACTTGGGTGGATGATTTCATCGAGTAGTCGCGACCTAAAAATCGGTAGCGACTCCACCTTCTGCGAGTCGTCTGGCCAAGTATTCGTCCAGTTCTTGACGCGCCGCTTCGTCCATCGCCGGTTGCTTGTACTCATCGAGAAACAATGTGGCCAGTTCCGCTGCCTTCCCCGCGGCCTCCGGGCGCCCCGCTTCGTCCCAAGATTCAAAATTGCGCCAGTCCGAGATCAATGGCTTGTAAAACGCGTCCCGGAAACGATCTTGAGTGTGTTGCACCCCAAAGAAGTGACCGCCGGGACCAACCTCCTTGATCGCATCCAAGGCCAATGTGTCGTCGTTGACAACGATCGGGTCAAGGTAGGCGGCGACCATTGCCAGTAAATCTGCGTCGAGAACAAATTTGGCGAGCGATGAGTGCAGGCCACCCTCCATCCAACCCGCGCCGTGCATTAAGAGATTCACGCCACCTTGAATGGCACCCCATAGCGAAAACACGCTTTCGTATGCGGCTTGAGCGTCGAGTGCGTTGGCGGCACAGACATTGCTGGAGCGATACGGCACTTTGTAACGCCTTGCCAGTTGGCCACCGGCCATTGCCGTTCGCATATATTCGGGTGTTCCGAAGGCGGGCGCACCCGACTGCATATCGACATTGGACGTAAATCCTCCGTACACCACCGGGGCGCCCGGGCGTACGACTTGGGTGAAGACCATTCCTGCCAGTGCCTCCGCATTTTGTTGCGCGAGGGCCCCGGCAAGCGTGATCGGCGCCATCGCCCCGGCAAGCGTAAACGGGGTGATCACGATGACCTGATTGCGCGACGAAAATTCCATGATGCCCTGGAGCATCGGCGTGTCTAATCGCAATGGGGATGACGAGTTGATGATGCTGAACACGGATGGTTCGCGTTCCAACGTGGCGTCATCAATTTGACGCGCGATTCGTGTCATTTCCAACACGTCCCGATTGCGCTGTCGACCCAGGCTGTAGCAATGCAGTGCCTTATCGGTAAAGGTGAGCACATCGTGCGTGGTTTCAAGGTGACGAATCGAGGCATGTAGGTCTATCGGCTCAACCGGATAACCACCTGTGAAATGGATGATGTTGAATACCTGCGACAGTTTCAATAGATCGCGGAAGTTCGCCCGGGTGCCGGCGTGACGAGTGCCGTCGAGTTCCATAAAGTTTGGCGGGCTGGCAACACTTCCGAATGCCACATAGTTTCCTCCGATGTGGAGGGTATGTTCGGGATTGCGAGAGTGCAATTTGAATTCGCTCGGGCAAGTAGTGATTCGCTCCAGCACCATCTCTGGATCGAAACGAACTCGCTGGGTTCCAGATTCAACCTTGGCACCTGCGGCGACGAGCATATCTCTCGCATCGGGGTCAAGGAAATCCATGCCAAATTCGGAGAGAATTTTCAGCGAGGCGAGGTGGATCGACTCGACTTCGTCATCGCTAATGACTCGAGTTGGGGCATAGTGCATGCGCGGCTGGCGAAAGGGTTTTTGATCCGGAACCTTGGATCTCGGTCCGGCCGCATGACGCTCGCGCCCACGTCGTCGGGGGCCACTTGTTTCGATACTGGTCACGATTCACCTCGACGTCGTTTAATTTCGGCACAAATCGCTGGCACCACTTTGTGCAAGTCCCCAATGACCGCATATCCGGCCTTGGTGACGATATTGGCTTCCCTATCGATATTAATGGCCAAGATGTTTTTGGATGCCATCGCACCAACCCAGTGCTGAATGGCCCCAGAAATTCCACAGGCAATATAAATGTCGGGCGCAATACGTGTGCCGGTCTGGCCCACCTGATCGGTGTGATTTCTCCAACCGTTATTAGTTACCGCTCGCGAACATCCGACAACGCCACCCAACAGCGCGGCGAGTTCCTCGAGTGGGGCAAATCCTTCGGCCGAGCCGACGCCTCGACCACCGCTGACGACGACCGGGCTTGTAGCGAGCGTAACGCCGGCAATTCGCTCAGCTCGATCTTGCACAATGCTGTGAGATTCCGCCTGATCAAGTGACGGAACAAATTGGATTATCTGCGACTCAACCTTCGATTCGATTGGTGCGGTTGAATATTCGGCCAGGGTCACAAGTTTGATCGGGGAGTCGAGTTCGGTTTTCTCTAACAGCGAACCACCCCAACGGGTTCGGGTCATCGCCAGCGTTTCATCTGAGGTGTCGTTGATAAAAAATTCGGTGCAGTTCATCACCGCTGGTAGATCAAGTCGAGCGGCAGCCTGGGCGATTACTTCGTTTCCTCGTTCGGTCCCGCAGCCGATCACGATTTGCGGCATGTACTGGCGCACGACCTGGGCGAGTACTTCGCCCCATGCATCCGGTCCATAGTCGACAAGAATTTCATGATGTGCCTGACGAATGACTGAGGCACCGTATGCCGAAAGTGTTCCACTCAGAGAGTCGGCTTGTGCTCCGATGGTAAGGACTTCACAGGTGGTACCCAATTCATTTGCCAAATTGCGCCCGGCAGTAAGCGTGCCGGGAACGGCGGCAGCGAGAGTACCCCGATCGTGATCGACGACCACGAGAACCGTCATCTCAAGACGCCAAGTTCGTCGAGTAGATCCACAACAGCCGACGCCGCTTCCGGGCCGGTTCCGAGAATCACGGTGGTGCTTGCCTTTTCGAGGGGACGGCGTAACTGGATCATCCGCTGGCCGCCCGGTTCAGCTCTAATTTCGCTGCGTTCGATCGCAACTTTCTTGGAAGCCAGGCGACCTTTCATCGTTGGATAGCGCGGCAGATTGATGCCCTCTCGGATGCCGATACATGCGGGAAGCGGAAGTGTGTAGAGCTCTTGGCCGGCGTCGGCCTCGCGGCGAATCGTTGCCACTCCATTTTCAACCACAAGCGACTTGGCGCCATTGACCATCGGGCGCCCGAGGGCGATTGCGGTGCGAATACCTACCTGGTAGCCACACGAATCGGCGGATTCATTGCCGAACAAAATGAGATCAAAGATTCCGTTGGCGGATTCAAAGTGTTTGATCGAGGAAGTTATTCCACGGGCGGTTCGTTGTGGATCCCAATCCGGACCATCATTGACGAGCAGTACCGCGCGTGCCGCCCCAACGCTCATCGCCGTTCGCAACTGTTCCTCGGCGGCAGTAGGTCCAAGCGTCAAAACGGTGACCTCACCCCCGGCTTTCTCCACAAGCTGCACCGCGGCTTCAACTGCGCATTCTTCGTGCGGGCTGATGGTAAAACCTAAAAATGCGGTATCGACATCCATGCCGTCTGTCGTGATATTGATCCGCGCTCCGGGAGCCGGAACGCGTTTGACACAGACGAGAATGTTCATGACGACGTGAAGTATCTCAGCACTTCATCCGCGCATCTGTCGGGTCAAACAATGGTCGACTGCCGGAGCGGGCAACTCGCACCGGAAACAATTCGTTCATGTACATCACCCGCAATTCGGTGCCTTCGACGGCATACTCTGGCGGCAGATAGGCCATCAAGAGGTAGGTACCTAGCGACGGCGCCGCGCCGGCTGTGGTCACACGCGAAACTCTGCCCTTGGTGTCCACAATCCGATCACCGGCGATGGTAAGAATCGGTTCATTGCCACCGGTCGGGAATCGCTTGATCCCGGCGGCGCTTGTTTGGTCAAGCATTTCGAGTGTGCACATGATCGCGGCCGGAGTTTCATCGCGTGCCTTGAGGTATGCGGCCTTACCCATGAAGTCGGCCGATTTGACTTTGGTTCGAGACAGGCCGGCCTCAACCGGGTTGTACTCGCTTTCCAGTTCGGCGCCCATCAATCGGTAACCCTTTTCAATTCGCCCCGTCACTGCGTACACGCCCATCCCCACGGGGATGATCGCAAACTCGTTTCCTGCTCGCGCAATCGTGTCCCATAGCCGCAGCCCGTGTTCCATCTTGGTGTAGATCTCCCAACCATTTTCACCGACGTAGCTGATTCGGAACATCGTGCATGGCACGCCATCGATAAGTACATCGCGCACAGAGCCGTAGGGAAAATTTGTCTGCGATACGTCGTACGGCAGGTGTTGTCCGGTGACAATCTTGGACATGGTTCGCTCGGCGTTCGGACCCCATACGCCGATGGTGCAAAGAGCAGAACTCATGTCGGTAAAGATCACCGAACCATCTAGAGGCATGTGCCGATTGAACCAATAATTATCTCGGCCCCCGTCGAACGCTCCGGTGATGACCCGAAAGTGCTCGTCACCTAGGCGCATGATCGTGAGGTCTCCTCGAAATCCGCCATCGGGAGTAAGT
>CAYGOJ010000059.1:3082-8628 GCA_964351545.1 uncultured Acidimicrobium sp. | reverse complement strand
GTACGAGGCGAAGGTAGTGCGGCGTTTACGGGCACCCGTCGCCAAGTGGTTTGTATCGTCAACTTGTTCGGTCGGTCGAGGTGGAAAAATAATTGGCTCGAACAGGATCAGAACTGCGAATAGATCGGGTTGACGGAGGGCCGCCATGACCAGTGCCGCCCCACCCATCGAGTGGCCGACGCCGATGATTGGACCGTTGCTCGCCGCGTACTGTGCCGCGACAAGCGCGTCGTCGCCATATGCCTGCCAACGCACTGTCCAATCGATTGGCAGAGTCGAATCTCCATTGCCACGAAAGTCGAAGGTGATGCAATGGTGATCTCCGAGTAACTCGTTGGCGACTGGATCGAAGACACGACCATGAAAGCCAGTGGCATGAGAAAAGAGGACAGTAGGAAAGCGTGACTCCGGGTTGTAATCATGCACGGCCAGGGAAACCCCGTCGGTGGATTCGACTCGTCGGTCGCTAGTCATGCAGCGACACTACGCTTTTGCTCGTGCGGCTGGACATTTCTGAAGATGACCCGCGACGGACTTCGGTTCGATCGTGGCTTGTCGAGCATCCCACGCCTTCCGGTCGCGAACTTGCCGAAGCCGGATATGTGGCGCCGCCCTGGCCAAAGCCGTGGGGACTGGATGCCGATCCAATTCATCAGCTGATCATCGACGACGAACTGGCGCGGGCGAATATACGTCGACCGGTGAATCCAATCGGCATCGGTTGGGCCGGCCCAACAATCCTGCACGCCGGTACGAACGAGCACAAGACGCGATACCTATTGCCGTTGCTCTCGGGCGAAGAGTATTGGTGTCAGTTGTTTTCGGAACCTGGTAGCGGCAGCGATTTGGCCAGCCTCACAACCCGGGCCGTGCGCGACGGAGATGAGTGGATTGTAAATGGACAAAAGGTGTGGACATCGGGTGCCAAACACGCTCAGTTTGGAATCCTTATTGCACGAACAAACCCCGATGTGTCAAAGCACAAGGGCATCACATATTTCATTTGTCCGATGAATTTGCCGGGAATCGAAATTCGCCCGATACGCGAGATGACGGGCGGACAAACTTTCAATGAGGTCTTCTTCACCGATGTGCGCATCGCCCATGACAATGTCATCGGTGAGGTCAACGACGGCTGGCGATTGGCCAAGGTGACGTTGGGGAACGAACGGGTATCTCTGTCGACTGGTGGTGTGTTGTGGGGATTCGGACCTACAGCAATGGATGTGATCGAAGAGGTTCGCCGCGGTGGTGGATGCGCCGACCTGGTAATGCGTCAGCGCCTAGCCAAGATTTACACCGAACATGTTCTGTTGGATCTCATCCGCGAGCGCACACTTGCTGCTCGGGTTCGGGGGGATCAACCCGGGCCGGAGGCAAGCGTGCGTAAGATCCTGGCCGATGAACACGGGCAACATGTTGTTGGCTTAGCGCGCGATCTCACCGGCGCGGCGGCGATGATTGCCGATGAATCTGGCGGCGGTTTATCAAGCCCTAGTTGGTATTACGCATTTTTATTTTCACCGGCACTGACAATCGGTGGCGGCACGGGCGAAGTGCAGCGCAACATTATTGGCGAACGGGCACTCGGATTACCCCATGAGCCGACGATGACCAATAATTAGTTATGTGGAACAGTCTGGCGAGTAGTTTTGAGACCATGGGAAATGAAATCACCAACATTGCCGGAATCGTTCGGGTCCATGGTCGGGAGCGTGCAAACAAGCCTGCCCTAATACTCGGCGACAAACAGTCGACATGGGGCGCGCTGTATGCAAGGTCTTGTCAAATGTCTCAGGCGCTTCGAGCAGCCAGTATCGGGCCACAAGACCGTGTTGCATTTTTGGACAAAAATTCGATTGAACACTTCGAGGTGTTTTACGGTTGCGCGTTACTCAATGCGGTAAGTGTCGACATCAATTGGCGTTTGGCACCACCAGAAGTTGCTTTCATAGTCAATGACACTGAAGCCAAGGTGTTTATAGTTGGCCCCGACTTTGTACCCATTCTTGAGGCGATCGTCGATGAACTTACCTTTGCCACGACCATCATCGTCATCGGCGGACACGAAAAGTATGAGGACTACGAAACTTTCATTGGTCAACAGGTTGCGCAAGACCCTGGTGTCGAAGCCGGCCCGGACGATGTCGCCTTTCAGTTGTATTCAAGTGGCACCACCGGTCGACCCAAGGGAGTGATGCTCACCTCGAACAACTTTTTTGCGTTGCTACCAATGGCTAAGGATGCTTGGATGCTCACCGCCGACTCGGTGAATTTGGTGGCGATGCCGCTATTTCATATCGGTGGTGGTGGTTGGGCCACGGCTGGTCAATATGTAGGCGCCTCGTCGATCATCGTGCGCGATATCGACCCTGGAAAGCTCGTCAAATTATTCGGTGAGCAACGCATCACGCACGGATTCGTTGTGCCTGCTTTATTGCAATTCACGCTAATGGTCCCCGGCATCGGCGACGCCGACTTTTCGAGTCTTAAGTTGATTGTGTACGGGGCTTCGCCAATCTCGGATGAAGTGCTTGCTAGTTCAATCAAGGCGTACAAGTGTGATTTCATGCAGGTATACGGACTCACCGAAACCACAGGTGTGGTGACGATGTTGCTGCCGGAGGACCACGATGTCGACGGACCGAATAGGCACCGGCTGCGATCGTGCGGTCGGCCGTCGCCGGGGGTCGAGTTGCGAATCGTGGATGCCGAGACGAAAGAGGATGTGGAACTTGGCGAGGTCGGTGAGATCTGGTTACGCACTCCCCAAATCATGAAGGGCTACTGGAAAATGCCAGAGGAAACCGCGGAAGTGATCGTGGAAGGCGGCTGGTTCCGATCCGGTGATGCCGGATATTTGGACAAGGACGGCTATTGCTTCATCTTTGACCGGGTGAAAGACATGGTTGTATCCGGTGGCGAAAATATTTATCCGGCCGAAGTTGAGAATGCGCTGATGGCCCACCCGGCGATCGCCGATGTCGCTGTCATCGGTGTGCCCGACGAAAAGTGGGGCGAGGTGCCGATGGCAGTCGTCGTGCGCAAGAAAGATGTGGACATAACGGAACAAGAAATCATCGACTTTGCTCGCACGAAATTGGCAGGATTCAAGTGCCCAAAATCTGTTGTCTGGGCGGAAACATTGCCGCGAAATCCGAGCGGCAAAATATTGAAGAAAGATATCCGCGCGCCGTACTGGGTGGGTCGAACTCGTCTCGTCAATTGATGGGGACATAGAGTCCAGAGGAGTCGAGAAGTCCCAAGGAGAGCCAGTCATGAAACTGTCGATGATGATCAACTATGTCGGGGACTTTCAGAGCTCGGCCAAACAGGTAATTGAACTCGAAAAGGTAGGGCTTGATCTGGTGTGGGTCGCCGAGGCCTACAGTTTCGATGCCATATCCCAAATTGGTTACCTGGCGGCCGTTACCAACCGGGTCGAAATCGGTACCGGCATCATCAATGTGTATTCGAGAACGGCCGCGCTTGTGGCGATGACCGCCGCCGGTTGCGATTATGTCAGCGGCGGTCGCTTCGTGCTTGGACTTGGTGCATCCGGAGCCCAAGTCATCGAAGGTTTTCATGGCATGCCGTATGAAAAACCGATGCAACGCACCAAGGAGTACATCGATGTGTGTCGTGAGGTGTGGAGGCGGACTCAGCCTCTCTCGTATCGAGGAAAAATCGTTCAGATTCCGCTTCCAGAAGGACAAGGACTTGGCCATGGCAAGGCGCTGAAGTTGATCAATCATCCGGTGCGCAATGAAATTCCAATTTGGTGGGCATCGCTTATGGGCAAAAGTGTCGAGGCCACGGCAGAAGTTGCCGACGGGTGGATGCCGATTTTCTTTTGGCCCGAAAAATTTCAAGATGTGTGGGGAAATGCGCTCAAGGCCGGACTTGCAAAACGCGACCCATCTCGCAAGCGGCTAGATATTTCGGCCGGTGGCATTCTGGCCATTGACGAGTCGCTCGTCGGAGACGACCAAAATAAGGTTCTTGATTTTGCCCGCCCAAGTACCGCGCTGTATGTCGGCGGCATGGGTGCACGAGGAAAGAATTTCTACAACGACATCTGCAGAGATTATGGATATGAAAAAGAAGCGGTGCTGATTCAAGATGCGTATCTAGACGGTAAAAAGGATGAGGCCGCAAGACTTGTGCCGGCTAGGTGGCTGCAAAATTCACATCTTGTCGGACCGAAGGGTTACATCAAGGAACGGGTGGCCGCTTATAGGGAAGCCGGTGTCACGGTGTTGTCGGTGAATCCGATCGGTCCGAATGCTGTTCAGCAAGTTGAACTACTTCGTTCAATCATCGACGACACTCGCTAAACACGATGACCGCTCTGGTGAACGGTCAGGTTGCACCTGGCTGGGAGTCTGTACGCGATGTGTTCAGCAAAACAATCGAATCACGACAAGATGTTGGTGCCGCGGTTTGTCTCTTTCATAGGGGCCGATGTGTTGTCGACTTGGTGGGTGGCTATTTCGACATCGAATCCACCAAGCCATACGGACATGACACCTTGCAACTTGTATTGAGCACGACTAAGGGAGTGGTCGCGATTGCAGTCGCTATGTGTGTCGAACGTGGACTGCTGTCCTATGAGGAACCGGTTGCATTGTTCTGGCCAGAATTTGCCGCGGCTGGTAAGGAACACGCCACCGTCGCCCAATTGATGTCGCACCAGGTCGGTCTCCACACAGTGGACAGACCGGTCTCGCTCGCCGAAGCGCTGGATTGGAACTTGATGACAGAGCTTCTTGCCAAAACCGCTCCAGCATTTCCGATTGGGTCGACGCATGGTTATCAAGCTATGACCTTTGGCTTCTTGGCGGGTGAACTTGTGCGTCGGGTAGACGGTCGGAACATTGGTCGATTCATCGCAGAGGAAATTGCCAATCCACTCGGAGTCGAAATTTATGTCGGTCTCCCAGAACACCTCGAGCCGCGGGTGTCGCCGCTCAACACGGGTTGGCGTCGCGCAGAGGGCGACCCAGACCCAAATGCTGATCCGCAGGAACGGGAACTTTTGGAAAAAATAACTGTGCCGGACTCGCCGGGAGCAAAATCGCTTTCATTGAACGGCGCGTTTTCCGGCGTCGGTGAATTCAATCGTCACGAAGTACACGCCGCCGAGATTCCGGCGGTCAATGGAATTTCCAGTGCCAGGTCCCTGGCCACGATGTACGCCGCCACAGTCGGCGAAGTGAAAGGCGCGCGCGGTTCGATGAGGCTGGTGTCGGAGAAAACAATGACCAAGGTGAGTACATCGGTTACGCCTCTCGATGAGGCCGACCTGTGTCTGATAATTCCCACCACATTTTCGATGGGATTTATGACACCTAACAGCTTCATCCCATATTCCGGACCGGGAACATTTGGTCATCCAGGTTTCGGTGGTTCAATATCGTTTGCTGATCCAGCGCGAATCATGTCGTTTAGTTATGTGATGAATAGGGTGGGCAGGGCAATTGTTGGCGACGATCGTTCGGCGCGTCTGATTGCGGCGGCAGTTCGTTGCGCAGACGCTGACGCAT
>CAYGOJ010000059.1:0-2982 GCA_964351545.1 uncultured Acidimicrobium sp. | reverse complement strand
GCGGTCCGAACAGCAAAGAACTCGCTAAGTATTCCGGCCACCACGCTGCTCATGCCGAGCATCAGTGTCACCAGGGCCATGTCGCCAGCCAGCACGCGGCCGCGCAATCTGTCGGGGGTGCGCATTTGCAATCCATAAGTCGACAGTGTCCATTGAGCGCCGCCGCCAAAGTGGGCAGCCATGATGCACAGGCCAGCAATTATCAATGTCGGGCTAACGGCGGCGCCAAGATAGCCAACGGCAAACACGAATCCCGCCACCCCGCACGTCGTGAGTAGACGAGGAAAGTTGTTGCGCACAAATCGAGTTGCCGCAATCGGTCCGAGCGCGGCTCCCAATCCGCGGAAGGCAAACAGCAGTCCAGTTCCACCATCTCCGGCGCGAAACGCATCGGAGGCCAATACCGCCAGTTGGCCGACGGCACCGGCACCAACGGCGTATGTCGTCTTGGAAGCGATGAGGGCAAAAATTACATGATCGCTTTTGGCCAGGTGAAGCGCTTCGCGCATGTCGGCGATCGGTCGCACTCGTACGCGGTGAGTCTCGGTGCGCGCCTCCTGCATCGGTGTTTTGATTCGCAAGACGAGGCAAACGGCAATGAGAAAGGTGGCAATGTCGGCGACAAATGTGGCGGTTCGACCAAAGACTTGAGAAAAGAGGCCGCCCAGGGCCGCACCGGCGAAAATCATGACCCCCCAACTCGAGCCAAACAGAGCATTGGCTTGTCGCAGTTCGTCGTCGTTGCGAACCAAATTGGGAAGCGCCGCCGAATAAGCGGTGTTCACGAACGCTGACAGTCCGGTGATGAAGGTTTGGGCCAGCAGTCCGAGCCAAATTCGGTCGTGTGTGGTGAACAGAAACCCGACGGCCGACAGTGCTTGTAGTAGTGAAAAGATAACGAGTATTTTGCGGCGGTCAAACCTGTCCGCTATTGGTCCTGCCAGCGGAGACATAAAGAACGTTGGCAATGTAAATGCCACGTAGACAAACGCCACGAGCAAGTTTGAGTCGGTGAAGTCTTTGATTAGTCCGGCGAGAGCGATATAGGTAAAGAAGTCACCCATGATCGAAATGTTGTCGGCAATAAATAGATACCGAACATCGCGATTGGTGCGTAGGACGGAGAACACAAAGTGGCCGATTTGTCAATCGTCAGCAAATACTTATCGACGAACCCCGTGAAGGCGCTCGATAATTGCCTCGGCCTCGTCGATCATCCGCTGAACTAGAACGCCAGCCGGTACGAGCTCGTTAATTGCGCCAACGCCCTGACCGGCGGGCATGAATTCGCGATGAACATCGACGGCCGTACCTTCGGGATATCCCAAGTGATTGGCCCCGGCTTGCATCGATGCAATCGCTTGGGCGGGGAAAGGTTGAAGATTTTGAGGATTGGCGTCAAATTCGTTCGTCCAATCGTTTCGTACGACTCGACAGGTTTTACCGGTGTAACTGCGAGTGATCACGGTGCCGTCCTCGCCGGTTGTAAGCAGTGTTTCTTTGTAGCCATCGACCGCGCGTGCTTCCGGTGTGGCAATGAATCGCGTGCCGATCCACACTCCGTCGGCACCAAGTGCAAGTGAAGCGGCAAGACCACGACCATCAAAGAGTCCACCCGCGGCGACAACCACAACCTTGTCGCCAACGGCATCGACAACTTGAGGTACGAGTGCCATCGTCGCAACCGTGCCGGTGTGGCCGCCCGCCTCGGTCCCTTGAGCGACGACGAAATCGCAACCGCTATCCACCGCGGAAATTGCGTGTCGTACCTTTCCACACATTGAGCCGACAAGAATGTTTTTGGAATGCAGATAATCGATTACTTCTCGCGGTACGCCGAGTCCCGCAACATACACTCGCGCGCCGCCCTCGACTACGTCGCGAAGGCCATTCTCAACTTGCTGCGGTAGTGCGGTAAGTAAGTCAACCCCGAATGGTCTATTGGTCAGTGATCTTACGCCTGCGATTTCCGTGGCCAACTCGCCGTGGCGCATGGTGGATGCACCGAGTGTCCCGATGCCACCGGCCTCCGATACCGCGGCGACTAATCGGTGATACGACACACCGCCCATTCCAGCAAGCATGATTGGATGTTCGATTTCGAGAAGTTGCGTAAGGCGTGTCTGCATTGGCTCTACCGTACCGTTCCTTCAGCCCTCGATCGTTAGCGACGCGGAGGGTTGGCGTATGCACCTTCGCGCTTGAGAAAGTTTCGATGCCAACGTCGCGGAGTAAATATTGTGGCCCGAGGTTCATCTTCAAACATCCATCTGGCAAAATTTCGTCGCGTCCAGGGTGTGAGATCGGCAAGTCGGAGCCCGCCACGCGCGAACGCCGGACTGCGCATGACGTACCCAAACGAGGCCGACAATCGGTGATCGGCAAAGAGGTGTTTTCGGATCGATTTTCGATAGATCAACTGCGTCTCGGATGGCTCACGACCAGCTCCGGCGACGATTGCCCGTGCGGAAAGCACTCCACTGAGCAGCGCTTGGCCAATCCCCTCGCCTGTCAGGGGATCAGAAACGCAGGCTGCATCACCCACGAACAACACCCGTCCAACACCAAGGGTTGCCTTGGTGATCCGTGCCGGTATTGGCCAAGCCGTATGGCGGTCTTCGAATTCCGCTTGATCACCCAATGCCTCTCGGATGTGCGGTCGAGCCAGTAAATCTGGCCACAGTTGCTTCATGTCCTGAACGGTGTGTTTGCCGCCGCGCAAAATACCAAAACCGATATTGACTCGGCCGTCGGCGAGTGGAAACGACCATGCGTAACCGGGAAGCAGATCTCGTTCGAAGAAGACGTACAGGCGATCTCGGGCGGGGCCGGTGATGTTTGTTGCATACTGTCGAAAAGCGTGCCACTCGCCTAGGTATCCCGGGCTGGACAGCCCAAGTGATTTGCGCACCGGCGACCACATTCCATCGGCAGCGATGAGAAAGTTGCACCGCATCGGTTCATGGTTTTCAATTTCGACAA